>CAZOHC010000027.1:0-14772 GCA_964579845.1 uncultured Gammaproteobacteria bacterium
GAATAATTCTTATGCTGAGTTTGAGCACTGAATGTATTCTACTTTTTAGAAAAAAACTATTGTGAGCAAGCGCTGTGTTCGATAGTTGTTGTATTGGCTATATCTGTAGTCTAATGTCCTGGATTGTGTCCTGTTTGGGTTATTTCTCGCATTTTTTTGCAAATGCTGCATAATTTCTTAAAATCTTATTTTGATGGTGTTTTCTAAAATGATCAGTTGATAGTCTTTTAAATTTCAGAGGCCTTAAATCGCATTACATGACCTCATCATTTTGAGGCTGGACTCGGTTTATGAGGCTTGATACGAGAAAAAATCTCTTCATGGCTGTGCTGTTGAGCGTTTTTCTACTTGTACCGTGTTATCCGTATAAAACCGAAGATCGTGATGAATAAGGTATAAATTTCATGCCGTGCATGTGTGACAGAACGAAATTAATCAAAGTTTCGTAGTTCAATATTGTTGGTAAAACCGGGATAACGTAACTGATATACCCGGAAATACTAACATTTTAAAGATATATCAACACAGAAACTATCTGCGTTCACGATGTGTATCGTAACGTATGAGAAAAATTATGCACTTGTTGATTAAAATTATATCTAGAAACCTCTAGTATATATTTTGATATCCAGAAAAACCTATAGTCAGAGGTATTTATAACATCACCAACCCCCGGACTCATGTTCCTACGCGTAGCATCGCCAAATTACCGCTATCTCAGCGGTTCCTCTTCTATTTAGGAATATGCGACAATTTTTGTCAAGAGGGTTTCTATTTACGGAGCGTGAGTCTTTCTTCGGGAGGGAGGGCTTGCTTCATATCGGATGATTTAACGCTAATGAGAACTTCTGCTGATATAGCAAGGAGAACCAGGCTGAGAATGATAAAAAACGGGACGTGTGGAGAGCTCCATCTGAGCTTTATCAGTGAGAATATCGGGTGCTTACGGACAGTCATATTGCACCTCTAAGATAAGGCATTTAGCTTGTTATGTCAACGAATACCATCTATATCAGAGGGTGATGTTGTGGGTCAATATCTTTTTTCGTTCCGTAAAAGTCAGCAAAGAAGCATATTACTAGACTTCGGATGAGCTCACCTCATATAATATTGACATACAATGCAAAGTGTATTAATACCGCTTCTCGTTTTTCTTATAGCGACGCTGATATCTTCTGTTTTTATCCGGCTCGCGATTCCACAGTTAGTTACTCACCAAATTATCGCGTTGTTGGTATTGTGCTTTGTGTGTCTGAGTCTGGTGTCACAGGTGCGCTTGTTCCGTGACTTTTTTATAACAAAAGGAAAATGGCTTGTATTGCTTCTCTTAACGGTAATAGTGCAACTTCTTTTAATCTCAACAGGTGGTCTGTTAAGTACTTTTTTTATTTTATTTAATCTTTTTATCTTAGGAATCAGCTTTTTTTTCAGTTTTTCAGTTGCAGTTCTTTTTGTCTTATTTTCTCTTCCGCTTTTCGGGTTGGCTATGATTTCTAATCCCGTGTTGCTTCAGGCAGTGCTTGATGACCCTGCAACGCCGATCTTGTATCTTCTTTCCTGCTTGAGTATACTTCCTGTCTCGTATATTCTCGCTTCAAGATATCATTTTAAAAGCAAAATAACGAATATCTTGCAGAAGCAACTTGAGCTTGAGGATACGATTTTAGATAACCTGCATGAACTTGTTATCGTAACGGATAGTTCTCTGAACATTGTTTCTGTCAATGATGTCGTCGAGCGTGTCCTTCACCGCTCGAGGGCAGAACTCATTCAGATACCCCTTTTTAATGTGCTGTATATAAAAGATAGTAATGGAGTATTATTGACACCTGAGAAATTATCACTTCCGATGCTTCTCGAACAAAAAAACAATAAAGAGATGCAGGACCTGACGATGGTCACGACAACCGTGAGCCCGAAAAAGGTGAGCATGCGAATTACCCCTATTAATGATGTAGATGGGAAGAATCACCAGCTGAGTATTATTATTACCGAGAAAAGCGGATACTCCAATAATCTCTCATTACGAAAAGAAGTTCAGCTTGCATTAACCAAGCATCAGGCTGCGATTTCTTCTTTTAAAAAGATCTTGGGAGAAAATAGAGACATCGGTATGAAGACGAAGCTGATACTTTTGGAGAATTCAGAACAGGATATTATTACTATTTTACGGTTGGATGAGTTGCTGAGTGAAGCACGAAGAGTGCGATTTGATATCGCACATATGGGAAAGAAGACATTGGCAATTGAACAGGAATTTGCTGATACATTTCATGTCCCTCTTGATTTTGCGTTTGAGAATTTCGGAAAAAATGATATAGAACCGATTATTGCCGGTCAGCAGGCTATTTCATACGATCAACTGACCGGTCCGTTTTTTACGATATCGTACGACATCAGATTAGTAAGCCTGGCTTTGCAAAAACTAGTGAGACTGGGAATTTTATTTGCATCTTCACAGAAAAATCCGTTGGTTCAAGTTCGATTGACAAGGTCATCAGAACAGAAAATTCAACTCGCAGTCAGTGCTTCCTGCTCCCCTAAAGTTGCAGAGCACAAACATGCATTATTTTCCATGTATTATGGTGTGATCGCCGGTGAATCGAATCTGGCTTTGGGGTCAGGTTTAGAAGGAGTAATTCTGAAAACAGTCACCGATAGGCTTGAGATACCGCTTACGATTGAGTATCAGGAAGAGATAGGACGAATTAACTTCCGGTTCACTTTCTCAAGACATCATCTGCCGCTTACCTAAAAAGATTCGTACGTCTGAGGATAAAGTAACCTAATACTGTTGTACCGAGGACTGCGATGACCAGAAGTGCCCATGGAAATGATGTTTTAGAATCTTTTGAAGTGCTCACTCCGAGCGTTAATACCTCATCTTCTCCTTCAACGTTTAAAACCTGTTCAGTGATATACTCACCGTTACTCTTGGTAACGATGATCTTACGAACGCCTCCCGGGACGCCGATTATGGTAGCTACACCGTTTTCATCGGCCGTAAACTGTTGTCCGTTATCCATAGATACTTGAGCTCCCGGAATAGGCTGACTATTCTCATCAGCAATCGTCAGATTGATACTATACTGCTTATTCTGATTGTTGGTTGTTGATGCACCGGGTAGCGCGGTCGTGGGTACAGGCGTAACTGTCACATCAGCGGTAGTAGTTGATGCAGCAATCATATATGATCCGCTTTGAGCTGATGAGAATAGCTCTGCACTTCCGCTGAATGCTTTGACCGAACCATTTGAAATCGTGATGTTCCCAGTGCCGGATCCGACTGCTTTGAGTTGTAAAGTATACACGGTGCAATCTTTCGAAGACGTTCCGAGCATGGTGCCGGTAAAAGACGGATTCGAAGTTGTCGGTGTCCGTACAAAGGCGAACTGGCAGTTACCGAGTGTTAATCCGTTTACGGCTAAGTTTGAAGACACGTTGACATTTGCCTGAGCTGCATTAAACTCTGTTTGCGGATCTCGAAGGGTCACATTTACCGAAAATGAGTCACCTACGGTATGATTTCCTGAAATCGGTGATACTTGTATCGTGGCCTGAGTGGCGTATGCAGTATGCATCCCACCGAGCGTGAGAAAAACGATGCCGAAACCGCCGATGCTGATGCCTTCTAATGACTTCTTCAATGTACGTGTCATCTTCGTATTATTCATAACAATCCTATTCATCCTTCATATGCTTTTGCCAGAATTGAAAAATCTGCTAAATCTACAACGCTATTGTCATTCATATCTGAGAGTATCTGGCTGATGTTCTGTCCCTGCTTCCCCCAATCAGCTCCGAATAAGGAAAGATCGGTCAGATTAACTGCACCGTCTCCGTTTATGTCAGCAAGCTTGTGTCCGGTAATCGTGATATTACTTTCGGTTGTTTGTTGACCTCCTGCTGTAACACCGTATACCGAGATAATGTTTTGACCGATGGCCAGGCTCAGGGTTTTTTGCCAGGTAGTCTCAGTAGGATAGGTAACGTCCTCAGCTGATCCGTTAACGAATACTTGGGTCACAGATGGTGCTTTCTGACCGCTTATCAGTTGTGATACTTTATACGTTTTAACCGGTATTTCTGTTGAAATCTCAGGCGGTGAAATTACCGGCGTCGGAGTCAGTGTCGGTGTAGGTGTTGCGGTCGGCGGAATAGGCGTCGGAGTCAGTGTCGGTGTAGGTGTTGCAGTCGGCGGAATAGGTGTCGGTGTCGGAGTGTTTGTCGGTACTGCGAACGTATATGAACCGTTTTGTACTGACGCTAATATCTCACCGCTGGTGGTATACGCTTTAACCGATGCATCCGTAAATGTAACGGTTCCCGCTCCGGCAGATACAGGGGTTAGCTGGATTGTATACACCGTACATGCCTGTGAAGATCCGTTCAAGATTGCACCTGCGAAACTGGGATTCTCAGTAGACGGTGTCGCTTCCGGAATGTATGTGAAATTGCAGTCTCCGGCAGTCAAGTTCGAGGCCGTCATATTCGGAGAGACAGTTACAGTCGCTTGTGCTGCATTAAAGTTCTGACCGCCACCGTTTATTTTCACTGCGACGGTGAACGGATTTCCGACTGTATGTGATCCAGATGCGCTGTCAGTAATAATTGTCGCCGTTGACGGAGGAACAGCAGGAGTATTTGTGGGGGGTGCAGTTGTCGGTGTCGGAGGCAGAATACAGTTGTCACCGGTGTCTACAGGCGTGCACCCTTCTTTCGTGAAAATGACACGGTCGAGTTGGAGACCAGCTTCGTGGCCTATCATCTTTACTGAATGTGAACCGGCCGTAAGGCTCATCTGAATTTTATTTTCGGTTGATCCGTCTTTATAATCAACCCATGTCCAGGAGTTAACAGGGAAACTATTTGCAGTATCTAAGTCACCAACAGTGATACCGCATGTATCGTCAATTTGAAGATAATAAGAATTTGATGCATTATCAGTTCCTTTGACACGGCTCCAGATTGTATAGGTGCCGTCTTCCGGGATGGATACTGTTTGAGTAATCATTCCTGTATTAGCAGGAAGTATCGGACACGCAGGTGCTCCCGGAGTGGGTGTCGGTGTCGGATCCGACTCATAACCGGGGGACACGTATGAAGTACCTGCCACGCCGGTAGGTACGAAATCTCCACCGGGCGGATCTCCTTCAATGACTGATCCGGTCATCCAGGTAAGGCTCGGCCACGTTAATTGACGTGGGGTACCGCTTGAGAGCGTGGCTTTACAGGCAGACGGTGTCGTTGTTGAAGGATATGTTGTCTCAGAGAAGGGTCGCTGGGCGTTCGGTTTGAAATACACATTTGTGAACGAGACTGATCCCGGATGATAGTCACATGCATCGTAGACCATATAGAGCATTCGGGGAACATTTTGTACAGGATTTGTTTGATGACTGAAATTAACGTTTTGAGCGATGATTTTCTCCATAATACCGTATGTTTGCGTTTGCACGAAGTAAAATCCTTGATAATTTGTTGACCCTGTCATTCGGTCAATTCTGAGCTCCTTAACACCACCCCATGGTTGGATAATATCCGAATGTTCTGAATTATATGAACCTTTGAGGTCCGTGACGCGAATATTCTGTAACTGCACAATAGAATTTGCGGAGTTGATCGCGAATGCATCATGTTCACCCCCACCTGACGAGTCTATTAAAACTCCCTCAATATGAACCGTTCCGACATTATCTTTGATATAGAATGCTCGTCGTTCATTTGTACTCGTGTATCCTGACGGTGTCGTAACATGACCGCCTCTGATGATGATATTTCTTCCGCCTGTTAACCACGTATAGCCGGTCTTTTTGGTAGCCGGGAGATTAATTATATAATCTCGTGACGTGTCCAATGTGTTTGAGGTGGCACCGGTGGTAAGATTAATAGTTGTGGGATTCACTAATACCGGTGGTGCCCACTTGAGTCTGGTAGCACCGGGAATAGGGGTAGGTGTCACGGCAGAACCTGCCTGGGTAAACAGAACATAGTTATTCCCGGTACCTGATGCCAAAGGATCATTTCCTGGCATCAGAATAATAGCTGGATTATCGATAGTCCCGTTCTCAGCTTCATTTGCAATTGATAATACTGATGCGTCTGACGGGCTCTTTTGGAAAAAATACTCAAAAAGTCCTTTGAGTGGAATGGTAAGTGCGATCGCAAAAAAGAGGAGCAGGCCAATGCCGGAAGCCGCTAGAGCAATTCGAGTATTTCGATCTTCTTTTTCAAACTGCTTATAGTAATGACTAAACTGTTTCGACATGAAACGCATAGGAGCTCAGGTGACCTCCATTTCTATTGAAACTTTTTTAGATGAGCTTGTCAAGGAGAAAATACAGCATAAAAAAAGTATCCGTATAAGCATTTTATCAGGATAAAATGGTTACTTGGATACTAATTTTATTTGATCTTATTTAAGTTCAACGGTTGCTCCTGCTGCTGTAAGCTTTTCTTTTGCTTCCTCAGCGGTTTGCTTGTTAACTTGACTCAAAACTTCTTTCGGAGCAGCGTCGACTAAATCTTTGGCTTCTTTCAAACCAAGTGTCGGAGCGAGTTCACGAAGTGCTTTAATAACAGCGATCTTTTGTGCTCCTGCACTTGCAAGAACGACATTGAAGATCGTCTGCTCTTCAGCCGGAGCTGCATCTGCTGCCGGTGCTCCACCTGCCGGGGAAGCAACCATTGTTGCTGCTGCTGAAACGCCGAATTTTTCTTCGAGTGCTTTAACGAGTTCTGAAAGCTCAAGTACTGACATACTTTCGATAGCTTCCATTAGTTGATCTTTGGTTAATGCTTTATCTGCCATAATTTGTCACCCCCCTCCGGGAATGTATAAAGTATCTGGTATTTGGTATCTAGTATGAAAACATACAAAATACGAAATACAAGATACAAAATACTAGGATGTTTTCTTCTGTGCGATTGCGTTTAATGTCATAACGAGTGACTGCATATTCCACGAGAGAGCTCGGTGGAGACCCTGGATCGGTGCATTCATTTGACCTAACAGTTGTGCCCTGAGTGTCGGAAGCGGTGGCAGGGTAGAGAGTTTGAGAACTTCTTTGTCAGAAATAACTCTTCCTTCCAGAACACCGAATTTGATTGTCGGAAGGTCGACTTCTTTGAGCGATTTTGCCAGTTGCTTCAGCGGCTCAACGACATCACCGTACATAAACATAGTCGCAGTCGGCTGCTGGAGTTTTTCTTTCGTTTCGTCGTCTAATTCGATGTCTTGAAGCGAGCGAAGCACGAGCCTGTTTTTTGTAATAATATACTCAGCATCCAATGATTTTGCAGCCTTTTTTAAGCCTTCAATTTGCTTATGGGTTAATCCTTGGTAGTTGGTGAAAACCAACCCCTGAGCTTTTCCGACTTTATCGACCATTTCAGCAACAATTGCTTCTTTGGCTTGTCTGTTTTTACTGACCTTGCCTGCCGGCAGGCTGGTTTTTTTCTCTTCTGTATTCATAAAAAAAAAGCACCCGAGGTGCTTTATGGTCATTAGTCATTCGACCTTGGCCACTAGAAAGCTAATGACTAGGAACTCTTTGCTAAAGACTGATTTGCTCCTCGGTAGGTTCTTCAAAGAAGGATTACCTTCTCTAAAGGTTTAATCTACAAAACAAATTTGCTTTATAGAACCTACTTTCTTAGGATATATTTATAGTATATATGAATCCGAGGCTAAAGTCAATGTCCTTAACTTTAGATAGTTGAGGCGTCAATCTTTATTCCCGGACTCATGGTACTCTTCAGTGTAACGTTCTTAATATTTTTCGTCTGAACGGTTTTGATCGCTGTTGTGATATTTTCTTCAAGTTTCTTATCTCCGAAAGAAACTTTGCCTACGACGAGGTGAAGTATCGGAAATTTCGACTCTGTTTTGTAGTTTATCTGTCCACCTGCGAATTTCTTCGCCACCTCTTCAGGGTTCGGAGTGACCGTTCCATTTTTCGGATTCGGCATCAGACCTCGTGGACCGAGCACACGGGCGACACGAGCTAAACGAGGCATCGCATCAGGTGTTGCGATCAGAACATCAAAGTTGATCTTTCCTGATTCAATACTCTCGATTAATGCATCAGCAGCGGCTGCATCAGCATTCGGGTTAATGATCGCGACTCGTGTGTCTTTTCCGGTTCCATGAGGCAAAACCATCTGCCCTGAGATACCTTTGTCGGTTGTATTAATGTGGAGTTCGACAGTCTCATCAAATTTCGCGATGGTTAGTTTCGGAAGGAGTGAAACGGCGTCTGAAAGCTTATAAATTGTCCCTCTATCGACGTGTTGTGCCACTTCTTTATATTTCGTCGAGCGGTCATTTTTCATGACAGTCTTTTTCGTAACAACTTTTTTCTTTTCTTCAGCTTTCTCTTCTGAATTATCAGCAGTTGTCACTGTTTTTTCGGTAGCTTTAGCTTCAGCCTGAGCGCTATCGCTTTGCTCAAGCGCTCGCTGGTGGGCACGTTTCTGTGCATCTTTCTTCTGTTTCATTTCGGCTTCTTCATCGCCGATAACTTTTACTCTGATTTTTCCCATATATCTCCCTTCGGTCGTAAATTCGAAATTCTATCTCGAATTTATTACTGTACGTCGACCCCCATACTTCTGGCAGTACCTGTGACGACACGGGTCGCCATTTCCAGGTCAGTAGTATTCAGGTCTTCCATTTTATTTTTTGCAATTTCCTCAGCCTGTGCCAGAGAAATACTGCCTGCTTTTTCGCGGCCAGGTTTCTGTGAACCCGGTTTGCCTAATGCTTTTTTAATCATTTCAGCAACCGGTGGTTTTTTTGTGATAAAGGTAAAGGTTCTATCCTCATAGACAGTAATAACTACCGGGAGAATATTTCCTTTCTGGTCAGCTGTCTGATCATTAAAGGCCTTAACAAACTCCATAATCGGAAGACCGTGCTGGCCTAAAGCAGGACCAACAGGTGGTGCAGGAGTCGCTGCGCCTGCCGGGACATTTAATTTAATTAATGTTTTTATTTTTTTAGCCATAATACTCAATTCTTGTCATCCTGAGGAGCGAAGCGACGTGAAGATCCCATTGGGATTTCTCGCTTACGCTCAAAATGACAACTGCTTAGATCTTCTGCACTTGCAGGAAATCCAGCTCTACCGGTGTTTCGCGTCCGAAAATACTTACCAGGACGCGTAGTTTACCACGAGACTCATCGATATTGTCAATCGTTCCCAGGAAGTCAGAGAAAGGACCGTCCACGATTTTTACTGCTTCTCCGACCGTGAAAGCTGCTTTGTAGAGCGGCTCTTCCTGTTTCATGAACTTCTGAATAGCCTCAACTTCTTGCTCCGAAATAGGTGTCGGTTTATTGCCGGCACCGATAAACGCAGTAACTCCTTGTGTTGTTCTCACCAAAATCCACGACTCATCGTCTAACAACATGCGAATAATAACATATCCCGGGAAAATCTTTTCTTTAACTGACTCTTTTTTACCGCCTGAGACTTTAATCGTATCTCTGGTAGGCACGATAATATCAAAAATGCGATCCTCAAAACCCATGGTCTGAGCACGCTGTCTCAAAGACGTCGCAACTTTATTCTCGTGGCCTGCGTAGGTATGTACGATGTACCACTTGGCATGCTCCAAGTTCGGATGAGCTTTTTCTTCTTTTGGTGTCTCAACAGGTTGATCCATAAAATCCTTCGTTGTAATTTCTAAGTTCTAATTTCTAATTTCTAATTTTTTTAGAATTTAGGAATTAGCATTTAGATTTTATCTTTTATCTTAGTATTGCTTCGGTGAGCGTTACGAATACATAGTCCAAACCGCCGATATAGAGACCAACGATCACACTTATGACCATAACGATAACCGTTAATCTAACAATCTCAGGTCGTGTCGGCCACCGTACTTTCTTTAATTCGGCATACGTCTGCTGTAAGTATTCAATCGGTGGTGTCATAGAGCTAGCATCTAGGCAATACAAATAATCCCCTTCAAGGGATATTGGTATTCTACCAAAAGCGCTCTCACATGTAAAGGAGCAGGAAGTACTTGCAATCTGGCAGGGAAGATTGCTATCATTACGGTGATCAGAAGCGCTTTAATCATGATGTTCGCTTCATAATTACACCGTATGAAAACCATCAGAAAAGCTGTTATACCCGCTGCCGGATTCGGTACCCGATTTCTTCCTCAGACAAAAGCAATGCCCAAAGAGATGTTGCCTGTTGTCGATAAGCCGATAATTCAGTATATCGTTGAAGAATTAGTCGATGCAGGCGTCAATGATATTATCATTGTCACCGGATATCACAAACGGACGATAGAAGATCATTTCGACAAGCCCAGTATGGAATTAGTCGAAAACCTACGTATGGGCGGCGAGAAAAAGCGTCCACTCCTTGAGGAAACAGAACGTATCTCAGAAATGGCGAATTTTGTCTATGTTCGTCAGAAAGGACCATATGGAAACGGCACACCACTTCTGAATGTACGTCATCTCGTCGGCGATGAACCGTTTATCTATGCTTTCAGCGATGATTTTATTAAGTCAGAACCGGTTTCCCGATTTAAGCAAATGGTTGCAATCTATGAAGAGTTCGGTTGCTCTGTCCTGGGAAGTATCAAAGCGAGAAAAGATGAGGACTATGATCGATATGGATTCGCAGGCGGAGAAGCACTTCGTGATGGGTTAATAGATGTAAAGACGTTGATCGAAAAACCGGGCAAAGAACAAGCACCTTCAGACCTTGCGAATGTCTCAGGATTTGTCTTTACGCCTGATATCTTTGATTACCTGGGACAGGCAAGAGAGAACCTCCAAGAAGGCGATGAGCTGTACTACAACGATGCGTTGAAATTGATGCTTGGAGACGGAAAAAGGGTTTTGGCAGCCGAAATTAAAGACGGGAAGTATTATGATACGGGAAATAAGCTGGAGTACATGAAAACTGTTGTTGAATTTGCACTCAGACATAAAGACTTAAACGATGACTTCCGTTCCTATCTCAAGTCTCTTGACCTCGAATAATTTCTCATTGCACGTCCTCCACGCACTCCATGCTATTATAAAATGATGAATAAAAAGCGCCTTTTTTTTCTTCTCACCGGCAGTGCTCTCTTTCTTCTTTTTGTATTTTTCTCGTACATCGTACACAAGGATGCCTTAACCCAGATCGACTTTAACACGACTGTGAGATTGCAGGACAATCTTAGTCGACGACTGGACCCCCTTTTCTCGTGGTTTAGTATCTTCGGTCAATTCGAAGTACTTCTGATTATTTTAATTCTCCTTTTATTCGGATTTCGGAAGATCTATGGTGGAGTTATAGCATTCGGGCTCTTTGGTCTTTTTCATATTATAGAGATCTTCGGTAAAACCATGGTAAATCACCCGCCACCACCGCAGTTCATGTTACGGACAGATCATCCAATCGACTTCCCGCAGTTTCATGTCAGGTTGGAATCATCGTATCCATCAGGACATAGCGGAAGAACAGTCTTCATAGCGGTGCTTCTTCTGGTTTTGCTATATAATTCGAGCCTGCAAATCTACCTGAAACTACTTCTTTCATTACTCATACTTGGGTTTGTCAGTGTTATGCTGGTTTCCCGTATTTACTTAGGAGAACACTGGTTTTCAGATGTCGTGGGTGGTGCATTGCTCGCAGCTTCATTCGGCATGATCAGCGCAACATTCTTGATCAAACAAAAAGCTAAATAACCCATAAGGAGAATTTTCTTGCCCATTTCTTACGTTGCTCAGTTATACTCTCTTGTGTCCTCGGATTTTTTGGATTTACTGTGAAGAAACAACGGAAGATAATGGTCGCTGATGATGACCCAGCAATTTTAGATGCCTTAACACTTCTTTTGGAAGATGAAGGGTATGACGTGCAGCCGACGGTGGATGCTGAAACAGTTCCGCGCGTCAAGCAGTATAAACCTGACATACTCCTTCTGGATATCTGGATGTCAGGTGTTAACGGAGGAGATATCTGTCGTGAGTTAAAGAATGAAGATACGACTTCAGAGATTCCGGTAATTATGATCTCAGCAAATAGAGATACGGAAGAAATTGCGAAAAAATCCGGTGCTGATGATTTTCTGCTGAAGCCGTTTGATATCGATGATTTGCTCGGAAAGATTGAAAAATACTTAGAGAAAACTAAAGTAGTAACTACATAATTAGCTATGACTGAAAATAAAATCGTATCACTCCTCAGACATCAATTGAAAGACGCACATGAAGGTCTTGAGTTGACAATGGATGGGGTGACTGATGAAGTAGCAGCGTTTATACCTCCGGGGAAAGCAAATCCAATCGCAGGGACGTATGCGCACCTCGTATTTTCAGAAGATTTTTTTATCCATGGACTTCTTCAAGAAAAAAAACCGCTTTTTGAGACAGAATGGAAGGAAAAGACAGGAATCAGTGAACCTCAGCCGACTGAATGGCAAGAAGCATATCCAAAGTGGTTGAGAGAAGTGAAAGTCGAAGTTGAGAAAGCTAGAGAATACGCGAAAGCTGTGTATGAGGCTAGTGATGCATATCTTGCCTCGTTGACCGATGAAGATTTGGACCGAGAAATTGATATGACGGATTGGGGCATGGATAAGCGAACCGTTGCTTCGATCCTTGCTGGTATGGTTATCGGCCATGTGCGTGATATAACGGGTGAAATTTCTGTCCTCAAAGGAATTCAAGACCTCAAAGGGTACCCCTGGTAACTCCACAGCATATAGTGCCTGTAATATGCTATAGTTGGCTCATCGTTTGTTATGAAAAAAGCTGTTTGGGATGTAAAGACCGATACTTCGGTTACGAAAGACCACGATGTTTTTGATACCATGCTGGCAGAGTTTTTGTTGTCATATGGTAAATCACCGCTCGTACAGGATGCTGTTATGGCCTCGTATGATGTTCTATCGCTTGAAGAATTAGCGATAAAACAACAAGCAAAGCTAGTTGCACTACCTCACCTGAAGAAACTGTATGAAGAGATAGAGCTCCCTTTGGCATTTGTTCTTCGCCACATGGAACAAAAGGGAATCAGTCTGGATATCAACAGGCTCAGGGCAGTTGGGGAAGAACTGGATGGAGAGATAGCATCACTGAGCAGGGAGCTTGAAGCATTGATGGGTGATATTAATCTCAACTCATCGGTCCAGGTCGGAACATATTTGGCTGAGAAAGAAGGTGTTCCGCTCGCGAAGACGAAAACAGGGAGATTTGCAACGAATGAACAGGAACTTTCTAAACATGCGGAACAATTTCCGATCATTCATACACTGCTTCATTATCGCGAACTGATGAAGCTTCGCTCGACTTACGTAGAAAGCTTAATCACGAAAGCAGATGAATCAGGGCGAGTGCATACGACGTATCATCAAGCAGCAGTCAGTACGGGAAGATTGGCTTCATCCAATCCAAACATGCAGAATATTCCGGTAACATCGGAGTTCGGACTGAAAATAAAATCTTGTTTTACAGCCTCCGAAGGGAATACCTTGCTCTCTTTTGATTACTCGCAGCAGGAACTGAGAATTCTTGCTCATCTGACCGGTGAAGAAAACCTCATTGATGCATTTAACAACGGAAGGGACGTGCATAAGATCACGGCAAGTAACCTCTTCTCAGTTCCATACGAGGAGGTTTCGAAACAGCAGCGAAGTGCTGCAAAAACCATCAATTTCGGGATTATCTACGGCATGAGCAGCTTCGGTTTGAGTGTTTCATTGCGGATACCGGTCGAGGAAGCACAGGCTTTTATCGATACGTTTTATGCGTCATATCCGAGGATCAGAGCATATTATGATACATATCTTTCGGAAGGAAAGAAAAACGGATTTGTCGAGACTATTCTGGGGAGAAGACGGAATACCTTTGATTATCCGGGTCAAAAGTTTATCGATAACAGTCAGCGTCGGGTTCTAATTAACTATCCGATTCAGGGCTCAGCTGCAGATCTGATGAAAAGAGCAATGGTTTTGATTGATGGGGATGTGATGCCTGAATACCCTGAAGCGAGGATGTTGCTACAGATCCATGATGACCTGGTGTTTGAGATCCTTGATGACCGTGACGTCATCGCTCGTTTTACAGATGCAGTTAGAAAGATTATGTGTACAGTCTATCCGTTGTCAGTTCCGATAGAAGTTGATGTAAAAATAGGGCAACGGTGGGGAGAGTTGACTCCATACCGGTAAATTAGTGCTTGAAACAGGTGTTCATCTTCAGTACGATGATATAAGATTGTATTATTACAATGCCTTTTAAGAAAAAGCGCTATCTTATCCTTTCCTTACTCATCGTCGTTATCGGATTGGCGATTACGTTATTCATGGTCCGGACAGAGCAGGATGTACGAAGTCAGGCTGCTGATACACCCAAACTCCGCTGGTCTCCACCTAAACTTACAAACCCCACGACTATTTACATTACTGAGACAGGCCCTACGACAACGAAGATGGATCCAAATAAAGACTATATTATAAAGCTTCCGAATAAGAAAAAGTCAGGTATGACGAGATTGGATGGAGGCCGGAATGTTGTTGTCATCGGAGGTCATCTGACGGTCGCGCCGAATCTACCTGTCTGTTATCATCCGAACTGCACGCATGAACGAAATAGAGCGATATTTATTAGTGGAGCAACCGGAACAGTTCATTTAGAAGGCATACTGATTGACTCATCTAGCGGTTCACAGATGGATGCCATAATTATTTCAGCACCAAAAGCTACCGTTCAGGTGCAAAATGTCAGAATAAATAATTTACGGGGAACATATAAAG
>CAZOHC010000028.1:0-14574 GCA_964579845.1 uncultured Gammaproteobacteria bacterium
CTATAAGCTATTTATTATGAAAAAATTTCTCTTATCATTTGGTTTGTTTTTTGCACTTACGGGGACACAGTCTCCTGTTTTCGGCCAGACGTACACCTCACCGGTCACGCCCGGTGTAACCTCCAGTGTTATCTCAGTGAACAAAGTCGTCCAGAAACCGGGAACAGGATCATTCGTTGAAAACTTGGGCGCAAATGACCCTAAATACAGACCGAGCAGTTCTGTTCCCTTCCAGATCGTCGTGAGAAACACCGGTAATACCAACTTGACTGATATCCGCATTACAGACACATTTCCGGCATATATGGTACATGAAAGTGATATGAAGCCGACTGCAGTTTTTACTATTGCTTCACTTGAGCCGGGGAAATCACAAACAATAACACTCTCAGGAAAAATCGCTGATGCGTCTTCTTTGCCGAATGATCAGCGTGTTTTTTGTCCGGTCAACCGTGTTGAAGCTACTACAGGAAAGCAAACCAGTACTGATAATGCACAGTTCTGTGTCGAGAATCCAGAGGTAAAAGAGCAGATTACGACCAAAGGAGGCCAGCCTGTGTATGAAGTAAAAGACGTTCCGGTAACACCGAGTACAGGGCCTGAGATGCTCGCTTTTGCAGCGCTGATCCCGGGTGGTATAATCGGACACTTGCTGAGAAAGAAAACGAATTAACTTTCCGGTCGGAGAGAATGTTTGAAGATACTCTTCGAGCAAAATCAAGAAGCAACCCAAGCCTGGCTTGGTTCTCGATACACTCGAACAATAAAACTACAAACCTTCTCCCCAACCTTTCGGAAGGGCTAACTGTTTGTTCGTTCTTCAAATTTGCGAAGACAAAACAAACTGTTAGTAGAACATTAACAAGGTAATCAGGAAATTAGCGAATAACTACCGGGAGTTAGCGAGTGCGTACTGTGCGGATGCCGTTTTGGGCAGGAATGGTATCCATATGCACAGTGCGTGCTTGCTGACTCTCGGAATACTTCCTTGAGTCATAGAACAGACAATACTACCCCGGCAGTGATGCCGGAAGGAGTAGCTATGCTCGTTCTTAAAAGTCTCACAGGAGCGTTCATCGGAACGCTCCTCGGCTGGGTCGTGATCGATCTTATCGATCGAAAGCGCCCCCCACCGACTTCAGGAACGTCGCCGGAAGTCAAAGATTTGAAGACGAAAGGGAAGAAGACCATGACTCGACCCACGATCGCGACGCTCCAGGACCGAATTGCGGTTCTGGAAGAGGCGCTTCGGCGCAAGGGTGTTACCAACCCCGAGGGTATCCAAAATCAAGCGACGCTTGATGTGTTGGTGCCAACGGGAGGCGGTGCCCCACCGACGAACGCCCCAACCGGACCCATGAACCCACCGGCTCCGCCGGTGAACATCGCAATCCCCAGCTTCCTCGGCCTCACCATTAATCAGGCCAGGAACGTGGGAGATCAGTGGGGGCTGACGATTGATCCGCAAGGATGGACCGTCAGTGACAACTACGATCGCAACACGGTTGCCAACCAGGATCCCCATGTGGGTTCACCGGGGAAGGTCGGCGATACTGTCCGTGTGATGCTGTCCCTCGGGGCACAGAACGCCGCCACTTCCAATCCGGTTCCGTGGTACCGACGCAAGCCGGGCCAGAACTAGAAGGAGAAAGACATGAACACGTGGGAGGTCATCGCTCTCGTCGTAGCTGTCATCGCCATCGTGGCTGCGGGAATTTCGATCGGGTCGTGGGGATTTACCCTCGGTTCGATCGCCATGTCCACGCTAGCCTTTGTGGCGACTGTTTTCCTCGTCGTGATGCTGCTCATCCCGAACACCATCACTGTCGGGTCCGAAGAGGTCAGCGGCGCTGAGGAGAGGATCGCTGCTCTTGAGCAGACGATCGCCGACCTCAAGCAGGGCGGTGGCAACACCGCTCTCGGGCAGGTCACCCAGGCGACCCAGACCCCGGCTGACTCCGTCGTCGAGGAGGATGCGGAGCTCATCACCACTGGTGCGAGCCCTCGCCACCTCTACGGCTGGGGCACCGGCGTCGGCATTGCTGATGCCCACGACTGGCAGGTTCCCAGCGATCACGTGTTGATCGTCTGGGGCGTCGAGGTCGATGGAACCAGCTTTGCTGCCAAGGTGTACACGTCCGACCCCGGCCTCATCGCCGTCAAGGACGGGTACGGCTTTGTCGTGCACGAGGAGTTTGCGAATGATGCTCTCTGTCAGGCGCTTAACGGTGCCGGACAGATTGACATCGTTCAGTACGCTCCCGGCATGACGGAGTGTCCTGGGTTTGAAGGCTTGGCTGCCGCCTAGCGCAGCTACCTAAGGAGAGGATTTTGCCTTCGGGCAAATCCTCTCCTGACCATTCGTTATCACTGACTGAGTGATACTTATTTTCGACGCACCGATGCGGTGCAGTTCGAGAGGAGTTCCACTCACGATGTGGAAGGGCTCTGCCCTTCACCTGATTACCGACAGTCTACGCCTCATCGGCGTACTGATGAGCCCATGCTCACACGATGTCATTCTGAAGCCAGAGGTTGAAGAATCTCCTAAACGAGATCCTTCGCCCCGCTCTCTCCGATTCGGCGGGCAGGATGACCAGAAGAAGCTCAGGGCGAAACTGTCAATTATGAAAAATAATAAACCCCTTATCTCAATCCTCATGCCCGTTTATAATGCGGGAGAGTACTTAGTGGAAGCTGTCGAAAGTATCCTTACACAAACATATCAGAATTTCGAATTTATTATCATTGATGATGCCTCAACCGATAACTCCTGGGATATTCTGACTACTATGGCGAAGAAACATAAAAAAATTCGTCTATTCAGAAATACAACAAATCAAGGAATTTCAGAAACCACGAACCGTGCGATTTCCTATGCACAAGGTGACTATCTGGCACGAATGGATGCTGATGATATCTCACTTCCGAACCGTCTGGAGAAACAACTGAGCTATATGAAAAAACATGCAGATGTAGTCGCACTCGGAACACAGTGCATGTTAATCGATAAAAAAAACAATCTGATCGGTGAAAAAACCTTCCCATTTTCTGCAAAAGACGTCTATGACTATATCTATCGCTTCATCCCTGTTCAACATCCGACGCTCATGATCGCACGAAACAGACTCCCTGAAGATTTCTCGTTTTATGATCAAGATGAGAAAACAGCAGAAGATGTCCAGTTATTATTCAAACTGTTCCAATACGGAAAGGTCGAGAATCTGCCGGACTATCTCTTCGCCTATCGTCTCCACGGGAAGAACAATTCCCTGAGACAACTGAAACGGACCTTTTATCTGACACTCAGATCCCGTATCCAGGCAGTCTTCTCCTATGGCTATCGTCCGACCGTAACCGGTGTACTTATGACACTTATTCAGACACTGCTCGTGTCACTCTTCCCTGAAATCGTTCTCACCAAAATGTACCTGGTGATGAAGGGGATCAAAACCGCTGACTATCGATACTTCATGACTACCCTTCCACGACTCATACAGCTTCCCCTGTTCCACCTGAGTCTTCTGCTCACATTAAACTCTGCGTGATAAGATTAAACTATATAATTGTTTAATTGTTATATTGCTCCCGTATTGTAGCAGTACATCAATAAGGCTGATTCAGTATGAAACACCTATTCTCCAGAATAACGCAAAAACCCATACTTTATATCTCACTTCTCGTCCTGCTGGAACTCGTTATTTTTTTCACGAATTACCTTCCCGGAACGTACCTCATCGGTTGGGACCAAGTGAGTCCTGAATTTGATCTCTCACTCAATCTCAAACGCGCTGTTTCATCTCTCTGGCAGAATTACCGAGGTCTGGGAGTACTCGATGGGATGGCACATGCAGCGAATCTATTTCATACACTCTATATCTGGTTGCTATCACTGGTTCTCCCGCAAGCATTACTTCGCTATGTCTTTATCCACCTAACCCATCTTATGGGTGGTATCGGTATGTTCCTGCTCCTGAAACATCTACTCACATCGTATTCTTCGAATGACGAACACAGTGACGAGTCGAAGAATACCATTTCAGCAATAAAGCAACTCAACAAAACCAACCCTCATACTGCTCTGTTCACCGCACTTCTCGGAGCAATGTTTTACATGCTCAATCTTGGTGTAATCCAGTTGTATTACGCTCCGCTTGAAGTCTTCGCGGTTCATTTCGCAGCTTTGCCGTTTCTGGCACTTCAGATGACAAAGTCTCTCAGAAAGCCTGACAAAAAAAATCTGTTACTGCTCTTTACGCTCTGCGTACTCTTCTCTCCTCAAGCTTTCGTCCCGACCGTCTTCGTCGCCTTTTCACTGTTCGCAGGAACTATGTTGCTTCATTTTGCATTTACCACTCGGCGAATAAAAGAAACGCTTATCGTCGCTGTCACGATATTCTTGGCAAATGCATTCTGGCTGCTCCCGTATGGATACAGTGCGTTACACACCCCTGACACGATCAGAAGCTCCAAAATCAACCAGATAGCATCTGAAGAAATCTTTTACCGAAACAAAGCATACGGAGACCTGATCAGCGTTCTATCGCTAAAAGGCTTCATGCTCTCTACCATTGAATATGATGTTACCGCACAACAAGACGTCTACTTTATGCAGCGATGGATTGACCATAGCGATAATCTTCTGTATCGCTTTCTTTTTCTGCTGATCATCGCAGTGACTACGATCGGGCTGTACAGAACCATCAGTCGACGAGATCATCACGCACTCGCGTATCTCGGAGCACTCATGATCAGCTTCCTCTTTCTCGCGAATGACACACCCGGTCTTGAGCAATTCAATGCCTGGTTCAGATCGTTCTTTCCGATCCTGGGCGAAGCATTCCGCTTTCCGTTCACCAAATTCATGACGCTTTTTGCTTTTTCACTATCGATATTCTTTACGCTGGGAACTGCGTTCCTGTTACATGTATTTTCCGAGTACCGGAAGCAGATACTAGTACTAGCTATGATCATACTTTTCTTCCTCTCTTTTCCGATATTCCAAGGACACTTCACCTCACCACTGATTAGACTTTCGTTACCTTCTGAATACCTCACGCTCTTTTCATCATTTCAGGAGAAAAATCCTGAGGGCAGGATCGCTCTTCTGCCAGTTCATACATTTTGGAATTGGCAATATCGCTCCTGGAACTATCGGGGCTCTGACTTCCTCTGGTACGGACTTCCTCAACCGATTCTTGAACGGGCTTTTGACCCGTGGAGCCAGAGTAATGAGCAGTACTTCACTGAAATTTCATCAGCAGTCAGCAGACAGGATGCAGATGCCTTTAGGCGGGTACTTGAGAAATATGATATAAACTCAGTTGTCGTTGATACAACACTACTGAATACCCTAGCAGGTCAACCGATAAACTTCCCAAGTCTTGAGATTTTTCTCACCGACTCAGTTGGGTTGGAAAAAGATGATTCATATGGCAAACTCCAGATATATAAAGCAGCTGAAAGATCATCTCATGTATATAGCTATGCAGGGGGTGTCGCAATCGGCAGTATGCCACTCCGGGGAGGAACCATCGGACTGGAAAACAATGTTTCAACCTACTATACGTCTGACGCTCCTACAATCATACCGCTCTTCCCGTCACTCTCCTCAGAGAAGCTCCAGGAAAATCTCACTTTTTCCTTAGACGAAAAACAATATTCATTTATCATCCAGCCAAAGTCTATCAGCCCCATACATGGGCCGCTTTCCTTCACTTCACCATCTCTTTTCAGCACAGAGTACCTCGTCCCGGTCGAAGTCAGGAAAGTCCCGGAAGGTTTAACATTTATACCGTTATATCCGTTCATCCGAATTAACGGCATTACGCTTCCGATTGAAGGTGAAGCGATTACCCTCAGATTACACGGCGTAAGGAATCCGACCGAGATTACGATGGTTGATACGGGACACATTATCCCATTTACCGAAGGGATAGCTAAAACCTATTTACTAAACCCCTACAGCAACACGATCAGAGTCAGTGACGGGACAAACACAGAAATTCTCGCACTGAATACGGAAGATATTTCACGAGAGGATATCATCATTCCCCTTGATAGCCAGCCGATTTACTCAATTGAGGCTGAATTTCCGAAGATATCCTCTCCGTTTGAGTATGCGGATCTGATACAAACGCACGAATACTCAGCGCATGAAGCTCCTCCGACACTGCCCTCGCATCGAGGAAATCGATCTGCCGTGATTACTGAAAATGGAGACAGTGTTACCATGGAGGCAAAGAATACGACAGCTGAGCTTACATTCTTCTTGGAGAATCTCTACCATCAAGGCTCATATCTTTTGACCGCTGAAATTGACTATGACAGCGGCCTGCCGATACATTTTTATATCGATAACCCGACCCAAAAACGGTCAGAACTTGAGACCGTGCTATCAAAAGAGATTTCAGAAAATATCATCGTCCTTCCGAAAACAGAAAACTTCTTTCAAGGATATGGCTTCCATTTCTCGGTAAAATCCGTCGGGACTGAGCGAGCGAAGGCTACAGTTAAAGAAATAAACCTCTATCCGTTTCCACTTGAAACATTGTCCCAAATGACGATAGCAGAGCCGTCAGTTCAAAGGACTGGTCCTGCCCGAAAAAAACCGCTAAACTTTTCCCGAACTACCTTTTCTGCATATACTGGATATGCACCTAAAGATAACTCGCTACTCGTTCTCTCCCAAACCTATGATCCGGGGTGGAAAGCATACAGTATCAAGCGTAATGCGCCGAAAATAATGACCTCTGCATTCCCATTTATCTTCGGTGAAGAGATCACAACACATACCAAAGTAAACAATTGGGCAAACGGCTGGATACTGGAGGGCAACGACCAGGGACAAACAATTAATGACAATACACAAATCATAATTGTCTATCTTCCCCAGTACCTCCAGTACCTGGGGCAGGCTATAACACTTGGCACACTTATGGTTTTGCTTGCCTTAACAATCAGAAGAATACGACGCGCTTGACAACACATCAGGACAGTGGTATTCTGAGTCCCTTAAATCTGCACCGGCACTAGCCATGCCTGCCCGCCTGAAACAAAACAAGGCTCCTCCACTCATCAGGAGGAAAACTACCCGAAATTAACCATATGAAATTACAACCAGCCTTAGTCTCCGTTATCCTGCCTGTCTCAAACGCCTCATCACACTTAGCTGAGTGCCTTGAGAGCTTACTGAAGCAAAATTATACCAACATCGAGATTATCGCAATCGATGACAGGTCAAAGGACAGGTCCTATGCTATTCTCAGAGAATTTAAAAAAATCGATGAGCGACTCAGGGTCTATCGGAACAAGAAAAAATACGGCATGAGTGTCTGCTATAACAGAGCAATTAAAAAAGCCCGCGGTCAGTTCATCACCTTTATGAATCCGAACGATAAAAATGCGCTCAACCGAATACATAGGCAGGTAAAATTTCTCACGGAGCATCAGAAAGTCGTGGCAGTCGGGACCCAGGTCATGCACATTGACGGCAAGGCACGTAGGCTTGAAGCAACGAATTTCCCGCCAGATCATGAATCGATCTATCAGAATTTTCTCAGAGGGCTTACGATGCAGTTTGAGACAGTCATGATCAACCGCTTTTTGCTTCCCAAAGACATTCTGAAATTTACCAGTAACACCTATCCGTTCGTCTTTACGGAAGTCTTTATCAAAATTCTCCAGTACGGTAAATTCGCAAATATCTCAACAGCTCTCTATTACCACCGCAAGTACATCTCAGAAGCTTCTATAAAAATTACGAGGATGAAAAAGAGCCTGGAACTCGGAAAACTATGGGTGAAGTCTATCTCTGAACATGACTATCGTCCTTCTCTCAAATCCCTCCTCGAACCCCAAGTTACGGTGAAATAACGTATTTCAAGAACACTCAGATAACTCAGAAAATCATCATACCAGAATATCTGACGACCAGAAACTCTGTTCATCTGAGAGACTGATTTTCCGAGTTTACTGACTATACCGAAACTTCTCCCAAAGTTATCCACATACGAATTTTAAAGTTCCAAAAAGTTATCCACATATATTTATGATACGAGTTTAGATTGATATATCAATCTATTTTCTATTTATATTACTATAGGAGTCATTTATTATCGGTAGTAATTACTATAGGTGGTAGCTTACAATACTCTTACTTTTCTATAGGTTGACAGGGTTGACAGGCGGTGCTATAATTTTGTATACGATGAAGATTTTAGGAGTCACTTTGATAAAAGAAGAGACGAAAAAATCGGTTGCTGATGACCAACTGGATTCATTGGTTCGTCAGGGAAGAGAACAATTTAAGAAATTACTGGATCAAGGATTAACTATCCCGGTCGCACTTTTATAGAGGGTAAATCGCAGAACGAAGCAAAAGAAGAGGGTAAACTTTTATGCACGTTCGGCATTAAGCTTTGAAGTTCACAAAAAAAAGAGCATCGCTTTCGTTACTCGGATAGATAAGTTCAGTCTGGTACGAGAAGCAATGCTCTTAGGGTAAATGTCTGTTAGTTCCTTCAGGCAGGAATAAAACTAACTGACAAGTACATTTATTACATATCTCTTACTTTGTTGTCAAGTAAATTTTCGAGGCTAAAAGTTGTAGATTATCCCGAGTTATCAGCTCTTTTCATAATCATGTATTTTACGATTTGAGCGTACTTTTCTCTTTAAAAACTGCTCGTGCTCTCAAATGAGGTAGGAATCTAGGGCAGGGATTCTTCCCTCTATTGAGACTATGAACACGTTTCACCACTCTTCTGGAGTGGTTTTTTTGTGCTTCGGCTCGTTCATGCTCGCTCACTATACATTTTTTTTGGTTCCAGTCACTCTGAGTAGTATCGAAGAATTTCTCTATTACAACGTGTCATCCTGAATTTATTTCAGGATCCAGAGCAGATTGCTTCGTGCCTCGCAATGACATGGTATATGAATTTGTGGTGATAATTTGTCATCCTGATCCCGATGAAATCGGAAGAAGGATCTCATAAGAGAGATTCCCCCCTAACCAGGGTGATTTCATTGATATGTTCAGTGGATACATCACGCCCTGTTCAGAATGACAAGTCATTTCTGTAATCTGTAATCTGATTATATTTTCTTCGCGAAGAGGATTCGTCCTGTCGCAGTCTGAATCACCCGTGAGACGACAACATCAACTGCTTTGCCGACGTCGTCTTTTCCCTGTTCCACGACAATCATCGTTCCGTCATCGAGATATCCGACACCCTGTGTGCTGTCTTTCCCGACATGCTGGAGTTTGATATGCAGTGCCTCACCCGGAACCGCGACAACTTTTAAGGCGTTGGCAAGTGCATTCATATTGATCACATCAATCCCGGCGATGCTGGCTTTCTTCTCGAGGTTATAGTCACAGGTGATGACTTTCCCTTTATGCGTCTTCGCGAGCTTCATGAGTTTCTCATCGACTTCTTTGACCGAATCTGTGACTGCTTTTTCCTGATCAGGCGGCAGGACGACGATCTTCATGTGTTTTTCTTTTTTTAATTGCTCCAAATCCTCAAGCCCGAGCCTTCCCCGTCCACGCTTGACCATGTCCTGGGAATCTGCGATATGCTTAAGCTCAAGCAAGATACTCTCGGGAATGACGACAACGCCGTTGAGAAACTTCAGGGCAATCACATCAAAGATCCGACCGTCGATAATGGCTGAGGTATCCAGGAAATACGCGTTCTCAAAACGTTTTGCTTTCTTTGATTTCTTTTTTAATTGCTTCCTGCTGGGAGTAACCATTGACGGAATTCTCGTCATCAATGTTTTGGCTACTTCATCAGCGATTGCCCCGACCAGTTTCGGCGGTAGCGTCAGTGGATTTGAGCGATCAGTGGGAGAATCAACAGTCTCCGCTTCTTTCGGCTCTACCGTATTTTTTGTTTCTTTCACTTCTTTATCCATATATCCTCAATTCGAATTTCAAAAATCGAAATCCGAGACAGTCTCCGAAGGAGTAAGTACAAAAAGCTTTTATACTTTATTATTTATTCATTCGGACCTGTTTCGAGTTTCGGACTTCGGGCTTCGAATTTTCCGAGTGATGCCAAAACATCCTTGAGCGTCTTGTGCGTCTGAGCGGTCAAAATGTTCGTGTACCCGAGCTTTTTTGCTTCCCGCACCCGCTTCTCACTCCCCGGAACGTTCCGGAGTTCTCCTAATAATCCGACTTCTGCGATACCGACTGTTTTCGGGAGCGGGATGTCTCTCAGCGATGAATAGACTGCAAGACAGATGCCCAGGTCAACGCCGGGATCAGACAGCTTCAGACCTCCTGCCACATTAACGAAAACATCGTTCGTATCAAGCGGAAGACCGGCGTGTTTCTGAAGAACAGCAAGCAGTAATTCAACCCGCCGTTGATCTACTCCTGAGACAACACGACGCGGCATCGGAAATTTGGAATACACTGTGAGGCCCTGTAACTCCACCAGAAAGGCGCGAGTCCCCTCCAAGGTAACAGTGACCACACTCCCCGGTGTGCCGCTGTTCTCAGACGTCATGAAGAGCTGCTCAGGATGTGAAACCTCAACCATGCCTGTCTCATCCATCTGGAAAATCCCGACCTCATCAACAGGACCGAACCGATTCTTAAACGACCTGAGGATACGGGTAGTCGTAAATTTTTCCCCCTCCAGGAATAACACCGTATCAACCATATGTGACAACACCATCGGCCCGGCGACTGTTCCTTCTTTCGTCACGTGACCGACAATAATGAGAGGAATACCAAGTGACTTCGCGACACGGATCAGGTGCATGGCAGCATAACGAATCTGCCCGACAGCACCTGCAAGTCCTCCTGCATGCTGTGATTCCATCGTCTGAATCGAGTCAACGACAATCATCTGTGGCTTCACTGCCTGGATCTGTTCAATCGCCTGATCGACATCCGCCAGAGATAAGAGAAGGAGATTGTCTGAGCTCTTGGTTTTTTGCGCTTTATCATCAGAAGAAAGGCGATTCGCTCGCAAGGTGATCTGCTCAGCTGATTCCTCACCGGAGATATAAAGGATTTTCTGCCCTGCATCAGCCAATTTCAGACATAACTGCAGTAAAAGTGTTGACTTACCGATACCGGGATCTCCTGCGAGTAATAACGCACCGCCGCGGACAAGTCCACCGCCAAGCACAGTATCAAGCTCGTCAAAACCCGTCTTTATTCGTTCTTTCTCAGAAAACGTTATCTGAGACAGAGGCTTCGGTGTAACCTCCTGATTTGCCAGAACCGTGAGCGACCCCCCTGTTCCTGCTTTTGCAGGTCCGAGTTTTATCTCTTTAAACGAGTTCCACGAACCGCACTCAGGGCATTTCCCCATAAACTTCGGGGTGTCATACCCACACTCTTGGCAGACGAAAGATGTGCGTTGTTTGGTTGATGCCATATTTGTAGTATACTCCTTTGCGAAGCTGAAATGAAGTTGAACGAGGCAGAACAAAGTATAAAGGGATGAGTATAAGGTATAAAGGGCAATTCCCTTCATACTTTATACTTGCCCCCTACCCCTTATCTGTATCCGATGGGTTTCTCAAGCAGAACCGGTGCGAGGAGAATACGATGTCGTCTGGTATCGATTTCAGAAACAGTGACATTGACTGCTTGGCCGACTTCATAGGTAGTTCCCATCGGTACTTTTTCTTTTCTGATCACACCCTCAATTCCTTCTTCAAGTTCGATATAAACATTCCCGTCATCAATGCGAGTAACTGTTCCTTTCACTTTCGCATCCTGAGGATATTTCTCACTGATTGTTGTAAACGGATCCTCAGTCAGGCGTTTCATCGAGAGGTCTACGCGTTTTGATTTCGGATCGATACCGATAATCTGTGCTGAGACAGACTGACCGGGAGTAAAGAGCGTTGTAAGATCATCAACTTTATCCCAGGATACCTCTGAGATATGGATGAGGCCGTCTATATGCTTCGTAGCATCACCTTCTCCTGAATGAGGTAATGATATAAACACTCCAAAAGGAGTAATATTTAACACTTTTGAGTCTATTTTTTGCCCAACTGAAAAATCTTTGGTAAGCGCTTTAAAATCTTCGTCAGTGAGTGTTTCTTTCTGTGTAACGATGAGTTTATTGTCAGGTCGATTTAGCTCCAGAACTGACACATCAATGCTTTCACCCGGTTGCACTTTCAGACCGGGACTCATGTGTGATTGAGGCAGAAAACCGTGTAACCCTTCAGCAGTCTGAATCACCAGACCTCCTTTTGTAACATCAGTAACCGTTACTGCAAACCGGGTATTTTCTTTCAGGAAGGCTTCGTAATGCTTCCAATTCCGCTCTTCCATAAACCGGCGGATTGATACAACCGGCTGCCCTGTTTCTGCTTCAGGGGTGATTACAACTGCAGAAACAGTATCGCCGACTTTAAGGGTCGAAAGCATGTTATTGAGTATATTTTTATCTCTCTCCAGAACCAGGGCTTCTGACTTCGCATTGACATCCATGAGGACTTCATGCTTTGAGACTTTTGTCAGTTTTCCTTCGACCACCTCACCTTTTTTCAGAGACTTGGTCTGTTGACCGTGCTTGGCCATAAGTGCTGCCATTGCAGACATACCGGAAGAAGATGAAGAACTTGTAGATTTATTTGATGTATCTTTTGCCAAAAATCATTACGCTCACTTTCATGTAGAATTGGATTGAGTATACCACCATGCGACAAAAGTATCAAGCCACGCTTCCTAAGCCATTACGATGGTATTGAGAGTTTGAGCATGTACTCTTACTCCCCTCTTACCCTCTCCCGTTTTTTTTCTTATGCTTCCACTGTAGACTACGAATCATGCACATAACGACACTGCATAATCTTTTTCTCATCGAACTGCAGGATATCGTGAGCTTTGAAGGACAAATCCTTGAAGCGATGCCTGCTATCATTGAGAAAACGACCACCAAAGAACTCAGGTCAGCACTGAAAATGCATATTGAAGAGACACTCAGGCAACATGAGATGGTACAGGATCTCTGTGATGAATTCGGGATTGACCCGGACGGAAAACATTGCATCGGAATGGAAGGACTCATAGAGCAAGGGCAGGAAATCCTGACAGCGAACAAACCTTCTGCTGTCCTCGACCTGGCGATGATCAACAACCTCCAGAAAATTGAACTCTATGAAGTCGCAGCGTATGGTTCTGCAGAAAATTATGCACAAGAGATGGGGCATCAGGATACCCAAGACCTCCTTATGACCGTATTACATGAAGAGCAGAAGACAGCAATGCTACTAGGTGCGATGGCAGAGACAATTATTCCTCAGGTACCCTTCGGCATGGATGAGCGCAGCAGTGCAACCGTGTAGATCAATCATCAGCAGCTGCGTAGATCGTGATAGGAACCCATCCTTCGGTAGTTTCATTGATCACAGGCTCGTGAAATCGGTGAGCCATACGCTCATATCGCTCAGCAACTAGCCGATTGTGTTCGCGAATCGCAGGGGTCAGTAAACGGTCATGAACCTGTACTGATCCTGAGAGAATGTGGCCAGGTTTTCTCCGCTCAAAATCTTTTCCTTCTCCATCGTCGCTATCTTCAAAATAAATGTCACCGAGTGCGGCAAAATACGAGGCTTCGTCACCAGGCTCATAAAATGCGAAGGGAGGCGGCGGTGGAAAGTCACGCTCAGGGAAATACGCTCCAGGAAACGGAAGCAGTACGCCTCGTTCAGGAGAGGATCCAGATCTCTGATCCCGTGTATGAGACAGAGGAGCTTGCCGTTCCACAGCCATATCCTTATTACACACCTGTTGTGTTATTTTTGCAAGTCATTTCCACGAAAAAACCGCTCCTCAGAGCGGTTTATGATTAAAAAGAAAAATTATCCGGCGACGACCTATTGTCCCAGGTTTCCCCAGTATCGTGAGCGCTAACTCGTTTCACTTCTCTGTTCGGAATGGGAAGAGGTGGTGCCAAGTCGCTCCAATCACCGGAAAATTTCTCTTTTTAATTTTAATATGGCCTGCCTATCGGCAGACAGGTCATGAGTCCTTGGTCTTTTGTCATTGGCAATAAGGATCACTTCCTTGGACTAATAGCTAAAGACCAGCGTCGACAGACGCTTTAACAAGGAAGAGAAGAAACTCTCCGTCACACGTGACAAAAAGTTATGGAATCCTAACATGTAATCATAAAAATTCTACTTCTTGACCATTAGTACTGGTAAGCTTAACACCTTGCGGTGCTTCCACTGCCAGCCTATCAACCTCGTAATCTTCAAGGGGTCTTCGTACTCTTGCGAGTACATGAAATCTAATCTTGGAGGCGGCTTCCCACTTAGATGCTTTCAGCGGTTATCCGTTGGGAATCTAGCTACCCTGCGGTGCTCAGCTTTCAGCTGAACAACAGGCACACCAGGGATTCCCTCATCCCAGTCCTCTCGTACTAGGGACGACTCTCCTCAAATTTCGACGGGCATACAGGATAGAGACCGAACTGTCTTACGACGTTCTGAACCCAGCTCGCGTACCGCTTTAACCGGCGAACAGCCGGACCCTTGGGACCTTCTCCAGCCCCAGGATGCGATGAGCCGACATCGAGGTGCCAA
>CAZOHC010000029.1:0-14320 GCA_964579845.1 uncultured Gammaproteobacteria bacterium
GTGCAGAATCATAGAAAGCCTTGATATAGTTTATCGTTCGCTGTGGATCGTAATGCTGCCCTTCACCACACGCCCCCCACGTGCACATTCTCTCTGCCATGGCATCAGGGGCATCCACGTGTCCTTTCATGGTTCGTGCAATATAGTACATACTGATTGCATCATCTCGTGTCAGGTGTACAAACCAGTGCCTTCTTTCGTCTGTGTCATGTTTTAATAAATCATCTATTGAAATTGAAGGAAAACTTGAGCCAGGATAGGTTATCTGTGTTCCGTGGCGCTCGCGCATATTATCCATCATTTGCTGTCCAACTCGCTGTATCGTAGCAGTATCATGGGAGCCATACATGGCATCAAATGCATCCCGCAATGCGGTAAGCGGGAGATCATATGGTCTGACAGCTGGTCCCACCTGCCAGTTCTCAGAGTAACATTCTAAATTTGGATTAAAGCGCTGAGTTTGAGGATTTTCATTACAGTTGTTAAACGTAGTATTGTATTGAATTCCTTCATAGAATGCCCAGAATCCTACCCATCCGATATCAATTCCGATTACCTCAGATGCTTTTACAGCATGCTGCCTGAAATGATCTTCCCACAACCTTAACCCTTCACTGTCAAGTTGCACAGGATTGGGATTTTGAGCAGGAGGTAGTCCTTCTGAGGAGAAGATTGACTGATTAAATGTGGATGTAGAAGTGCCCACCGTTGAGGGAGAAGCGGATAGTGAAGCAGCACGCTGTTGTTGAATATCCCGCAGAGACCACTCTACTTTAGTAATTCTTTCTGGATTTGTAGTTTCAGCCTGGGCAGCATCAAGCGTTTTTCCCGGAGGGTCTGATGCTACATATACAGCTCCTTCAGGGATTGGGTCTTCGACTATGATATCTGTCGCGTTTCCTGCGTAGGAAACATTGATGGTATACGTAATCTCTTCGCTGTCTGGTGGATTCGGAACTGCAGTTTTGTCGACAGTTTTGTTGATTTTTACCGGAATAATTTGAGTATTCGGGTCATTCGGATCGCCTTCAGCGCTTCCACTAAGTATCATGAGAATGATGATAATAATAAGCAGAATAATAAAAAGTGCTATCGCGATTCCGATTTTGACATGTGGCGGTATAAAGCTTATGATTGCCTTTGCTGTATTACCGAACCCGTTCCAGCCGCCCATTCCGTTACGTCCTCTGAGCAATGGATTTCTAAGAGGACTTCTTCTTCGCCTTGTACTCCTCGGCTGCCTCATTTCACCTGGACTCTCCCGACTGGCACGCGGGAGAGGAGTCGTAGGCATGTTCCGCCTGAAGCTCTCTTTCAGCGATGAAACCGATGGCTTCTGTGTTGATGATGTGTAGTTCATGCCTCTGCTTTGTTCAGATTTCGTGGTGTCAAAACCCTCTGTTACGACGGTAGGCTGTGCGGCAGCCTCGGCTTTCTGCTGTTCCTCTTCTTGTTTAACTTCTGTAAACGCTTGTTGGACTGCTTGCTGTATTGGGGATTCAGTAACAGCATAGACAGCAGCTTTATTCCTATATCGTTTGACGAAGTGTTTGGCAGCTTGTGCACGAACTTCTTTTTCGACTGATGCAGGTTCTACTTTCCGGGCAGAGTATGCATAGGTGGTTTTGGCTTTTTCTGCATGAAAGGCTTTCTGCCGTTGTACTTCTGCTTCTGTGTCTGCTTTAATTTTTCGTTCCATTCTGATGATTGCAGGATCAGTGAGCGGATCTTTATACACCCGATGCTCCTCCTGCTCATCATAATATTTGGCATCCTCAGGATGAGCCTGACGAAAAGCATCTCTAGCTGCTTCTTCGATGAGAAACGGATCGACTTTTTCGCCAACCTCTTCGAAGTGCTCAACCAGGGCAGGATTCAGGTAGAGTGATCCGTCCTCTCGTTCTGCTAAGGTATCGATGTGGTTATATTCAGGCTTTTCTTCTCTGAGTTTAACGACCGCAGGATTGGCATCGATGAGTTGTTTATAGCGCAGGTCATGATCTAGGTAGCGTGGAAAACTGCTTTCTTCAGCATGATCTTTTTTACGAATTCGTTTGAACAACGAAGGAGTTTCTATTTCAGGAAGCGGTTTATTGGCAAGATTCTCAGCATCTGCCTTAAAACGTTCAGCCTTGAGAATATCATCAAGTGCAACTTTTGGAATTTTCGGATTAATTCTCCTGGCCTCAACAAACATCGTTGAGTTACTGACGTTTTTGAGTTCTTTATACCTCTCCTCCCACATTCTGCGTCGGTTATCATAGACAAAGTAGAGTCGCCTCAGTCTGGCAACCTCCGTATCCCGTTCGACACGAATTTTCTCGAGTTCCGCAGCGCTTTTTACTTTGGGAGGGGTATCAGCCATACATTAATAGTAGTACACACAGGTGTTAGGGTCTAGGGTTGAGAATGAGTTTCAGATTTAAGATTTAAGATTTAAGACTTCAAGCTTCGGAGATATTGTTGTATCGCTACATTGTTGAACTGCTAAGAGTATAAGGTGTAAACATATTCTCATTCCCCTAATACTTAATACATACCCCTGTATACTAACGTGGTCGCTGGAGTGGCTGGGCAGGACCTGTCACCGGAGTTGGGGACGGTTGCTGTGGTGTTTGTGGAACAGGCGGGACAGGTGCCTGCGGGCTCTGTGGTGCAGGTTGTGGTGATACCGGTTGTTGCGGTTGTACTGCAGGCTGCTCAGGTATCGGCGCAGGCGGTGGGGGAGGTGTAACCGGCTGGACAGGCGGAACCTGAACAGGCTGCGGCTCCTGGACAGGTTGCGGTGTCGGTTGCTCTGGTATAGGGATCGGTTCCTGGGCCGTCGGTTGAGGATCGACCGGTGGTACTACCGGTTGTGACGGAGCTTCTGGTGCGGATGTTGGTGGTGTCTCCTGAACAGGTGGTGTTTGGTCATCTGATGGGAAGTTTGAGAATAAGCCACCACTTTCAGCTTGCTGTTCCTTCTGCTTCATCACTTCAGCAGGGTTTGAGGTGATCAGTTCATGCTCAAACGGTGCTGCGAGTACTTTCATCGCGACATGGTTTTGTCCGGCAAAGAATAATCCTTCACCGATACCGGCTGAAAGCAAGAGTTCACGCTCTCCTTCGGATAAGAAAAAGGTCTCACCGACGAGATCGACTTCAGCTGTCCCTTGCTTAAGAAGCATCTGAATTGACGAGTTCGTTAAGACAGCTTTGCCGTAGTCAGTTTTGAGGAAATCCTCAACGTCCTGGGTGGCGGTAGTCAGTCCCAGATAGTATTTTCGGGCACGCTTGGCGATTGAGAAGACGAATGAGGCAGAGTCCTCATACTTCATCATGTACCATGCCTCGTCCAGAATCAGGAGGCGTTTTTTGAGGCTTTTTTTCACCCCAGTCCAGACATAGTCCAGAATAATATGCATCGCGATCGGGCGAAGTTCATCTTCGAGGTTTTTAATATCGAAGATCGTAAGGGAATTACTTAGGTCAAAATTCGACGGCTGATTAAAGATTCCGGCAGCTGAACCCTTGATAAATTTCTCCAGCCGAAATGCGAGCTCTTTTGCTGCCTGATTCTCCATGCCGAGCAGTGTTTTATACAAATCTTCCATGAGCGGTGGCTCTTTCTTCTGTGTTGCCGGATCAGGGGTGATGCCTTTACTTCGGTATGCTTCAACCAGTGCCTTATCTAACATCGCTGACTCCTCAGCGTTTATATCACCCATGATGATTTTTAAGAGTGCATGCAGCGAGAGAATCTTCATGCCGAGCTCGTTTTCACCCTCTGAGTAGAGCTGTGACAAATCAAACGGGTTGATCTTTACCGGTGCATTCGACGTAAACGATACGACCTCGCCGCCAAGCGTCTGCGCCATGGTCGAGTACTCACCCTCAGGATCGATGACGATGACTTCTGTCCCGAGCATGAACTGACGCATAATTTCCAGTTTAATCAGGTATGATTTTCCTGCACCTGACTTTCCGAGCACGACTTCATTCGCATTCTCGAGTGAAAATCGGTCAAAAATAATCAGTGAGCCGTTTTGCTGGTTAATCCCGTACATAACCCCTTTATTCTGGGTTAGAATGGCTGAGGTGAAGGGGAAGGTGGACGCGAGCGAAGTCGTATCCATATTTCGGGGGAGATACAGCCTGTCTTGTGCGATCGGCAGGGTGGACTTAAAGCCTGCTTCCATCTGCAGGGTTGCTGATTTCGCCGTTAAGAGGAGTGCTGAAAGTGAGGTCTGGAGCTGTCTGTGCGCGTCGTTCAGCTCACTGACAGAGTCTGCAGAAAGCGTGATGTAGAAGGAAAACTGGAAAAACCGCTCAATTCCTTTGGCGAGTTCTTCCTGCAGCGAAAGCGCATCTTCCAGTGCTGCAGGTACTTTCGGATCGACGACTTTTCCTTGTTCTTCTTCTGAGGCAATCGTTGCCTCCATCTCAGCAATTTTCCGTTTGAGGTCATTGAGCACATCAGAGCTTGAGGTCGGGTAGATAAACATACTGATATCAAGTGTATGATCAAAGTCGATAACAGGCGCGAGCCACGAGGCTGAAACGTATCGGGGATAGCCGACCATAAAATGTGTCGCGTAGTATCTGTCTCCGACTCTGATGTACTTGAAATCAACTTCAACAGATGAAGGGGCGATCAGATCAACGAGCGAGGTCATGCCTTTCTCAAGTTTCTGTATCCCCGCTCCGATTGGTGGTCCGGCCGGTGCTGCTTGTACTGGTTGGTTTGGCTGCTGTGGCTGTTGTTGTGCCTGGTTCTGTCCGGCAGGCTGAACAGGTTGTCCTTGTTGTGGCTGTACTTCCTGTTGGGCAGGCGTTGCCTCCTGTTTTTTTCCGAAAAGCTTTGTAATCATGACTGCCTCCTGATAATCGGTGTCTCAATATCCTGGCCGACGATTGTTGCTCCGACACTCTCATTCGCGTTGTAGATCTCATAAAACAGTTTGATGAGTTCTTCCTTTTGCAGCACTTTTGCTGAGACCGCGAGTTTCTGAATCTGCGGCAGCAGTGAGTCAGCCTTCAGCTTCAGTGCCCGCTCAGCTGTTGAGGCGAAGTCTTTTGCAACAGGTGTCTTGTTCCCGGGAGTAGGAGCGACATTGCCGACGCCTCCTTCCATGGAGTTATAGGAAATCACGAGATAAAACTGCTTACTTAAGACGACATTGACTCTGATCATCTCATGAACGAAATTCCGGTATTGCTTGATGAATGATGCGAGCAGATCATTTTTTGTCGTTCGTTCTTGTTCTTCGAGCTCTTTGAGGTAAGAAGTAATATCAACCCGCTTATTCCGGATCAGGATCTGTACCGGAAAGGTAAGTGCATTGAGAAGTGACGCGTAGGAAACGATTTTGGACTCCTGTTCTTTCTGTGAGAGGAGCGCGAAGTTACTGCCTGTTACTTCGATAATCAGGCAGGCATACCCTCCTTCCAAGATTACCGCTGTATCGGTTATCTCGACGATTTCCGTGAACTTTTGTGTTGATGCATGGTTTCCTTGGGCAGATTTCATAGGTTATCGAACGAAAATAGATAATGGACAGTAGAGGGTAGGGGTAGAAAATAGAGCCTACATGCTATTTTCCATCAACTATCTTCTTAACTATAGTATCACGCAAACAATGATTTGCGTAGTTCTTCGCGAAGGTCGTGGGCTGCGAATACGAGCGGCTGCATGATTTGGTTATTGACGGTCACTGAGACATCATCAAACTTGTACTTGTTCTTCGAATCCTCAAGGCTGATCGTATACGTTCCTTGTTTCAGCGGTGTTGCTGACATGAATTGGCCTAACTGGTTGGTTTTAAATGCCCGTACCGGATTATCATCAGCGTCTTTTACCTCGACGAGAATATGTGGCAAGACGTTTCCGCTTGAATCCCTGACAACACCAAGAAGAATGTTTGGGTTCTCAGGCAGACTCGGGAATCCTGCATCAGCAGCCTGATTCGCAACAGGTGCCGCTTTCGGTGTCTGTGGTTGTTGCACAGGTTGTGGTTCCGGTTGCTGTGTCGGTGCAGCAGTAGGTGTCTGCGGCATTGCTGGTGTCTGCACGACTCGAGCCGGTTGATGTGCCTGTAATGCTTTGAGCTCTTCTTCAAGTTTCTGCTTCGCAGCTTGGATCTCCTGGAGTTTTTGCTCAAGCATCGTTACTTTCTCATGTGCCTGCACATTCGTTCCGCTCTGTTCCTCAGCTTTTGCACGAGTCAATTCTTCATTAACTTGTGTCATGAGGGAATCTTCTTGTGCGAGTTGTGCTGTATCTTTCTGAATGAGTGTTGCATTGTCTGCTTCCTGCGACTGGGTTGGTGCCGGTACCTGGTTCGGCTGCTGCACAACTGGCTGTTCCTGTACCTGCTGGACTGGTGATTCCGGCTGGGGCTGAGTAGCCTGTTGTTGTGGTACGGTTGGCTCCTGAACCGGTGCTGTGACAACCGGTTGCTGGACAGGCAGTGTCGGTGCTGCCTGTTCACCGAAGAGCGAGGTGAGTCTCCCTGCTTCCTGGTCATCATTATCCTGGTCTGCACGGATAGTATTTAAATACGACTGAAGTTTCAACTCACGCTCTGCTTTCTTCTGTTCCTGAGTTTTCCGTTCGATCGTTGTTCCTGCCTCGTGCGCTTCGGCAGCCTGAACTGCAGCTTTTTGCTGGACTCTGATCGCTGAGACAGCGAGTTGTCCGCCTTTTTTCTGATAGATAAACTGGGTTGGAGCAAAGATCGCTTTGATGAAATGGGTCACCATGATATCTATCGGACGACCTTCGACCGGTAAGAAGGCGAGTGCGACACCGACGAGGATAAAAAGCGGAATCAGGATAATTTTTAAGAGAATGAAGAGGGGGAGGTAGTAGATGATCACTGCACCGACTGTTCCGACAGCGACATAGGCGAATTGCTTCACCGTCATATTGCCGATCAGGCGGAACTGAAACCCCGTGACATCTTGTGGAATCGGATGATTGTCCATAAATACTATACGCGCCCAATCATCCTCGCCTGAAAGGAACGGGCAGTTACCTTACTACTCGGATACATCTCGAAGTAGTGCTCACAGTGTATTACGTGAAAAATCCTATTGCAACTCTGACAAAATAGGTCAGATATAGACGTAACTAGAGAATTTTTTGTGAAAATATAGGACAGAGAAAAGGGGTTCTTCTAATACGTTAGTGCTACGTGCGGAAGAATTTAATTTTTGGAGATGACTACTTCATTTCTTTGGCGACGTAACCGACAGCTGCCATCATAAGGAGGAGTGTCATGCCGACTCCCAATCCGGTTTCCTTTGCAAGCTTTGTGAGATCTTTTCTACGTTGTTCTTTTCGAGCCCGTTCTTCCGCCGAATCAGTTGTCTTTTCCTGCAGATGATGTGTTAAAAACTCTTGAACCTGGTTCCAGTCACCGCTTTTGAGCACATCATTGAATTTTTTTACTTGATCCATATCTGCTGTTCCTTCCTCGATGCCGGTAAAGAATTCGTCCAGTGCTCCGTTTTGATAGCCTGAGAGTGCGTCTTGGGTGAGGTAGAGTTGACTCTTCAGCTCCTCGAGCTGATTTCTGGCTTCTGCATTTTCAGGATTGCTTTGGATTGTCTCGGTGAGCGTGTCAATTTGTTGCTGGAGTGATGTTACCTGTCGGGAGAGCGTGTCCTGATCGGTGCCGAGGACGGTTGTCAGTACTATGAAGTTCTCCTGGTCCATAATATTCCCTTGGAGCGATGAAAGTGCATGTAGCTGCTCATCAGTGAGATTCTCTGCATTCTGTGTTATGAATGATAGTACGTCTTCGGTTTTCGGGATTTGTGTAATCTCAGCACCTTTGTGTATGATCTCGGTTGCTTGTTTAGCAGTAGTTTCATCGATAGCCTTCCCTTCCAAGGAAGCTACATACTGATCGAGAACAGTCCGCTCATCTTCTGAGAACTGCGTTCTGATACTCTGATACTCTGCCTGAAATTGTTTTTTGATAACATCTGTGCGTGGGATACTTACATCGGTAACTTGCGTATCTCCATCTTCGAGGACACAGATAAGATTATCACCTTCCCCTCGGGAGATATGGGTGATTTGATACTCTGAGCCATTGTGTGTCGTTATCAACGGATCTCCTCGGGAAAGATCTATTCCCGTAATCATCTCTCCATTTTTTCCTTGACTTCTCAATTCGACTTCACCCATTGTTCGGAAGTAATGAAGCGTCATGAGTTTTCGAAAGCCACCGTCTTGAGCGCTCATCTGTGCGATTTCGTCTTCTGATTTCCCTCCTCTTAAGGCCGCAATTCGTCTGAGAATAATGTTCTGTGCGAGGGCTTCTGTCTCAGATTCTAACCGCTTCGTATCAACCGGTTTATCTCTGTCAACGGTAGACTCGGTATCCTGTGCCGAGGAAGAATCATTTTCTTGGGTAGGGGGATCGGATGCGATTACTTGGGGTGTATCAACGGGCTCTGTTGCTTCCTCCTGGACATCCGGAGTCGTAAGCTCCTGCGTATCGGAATCTGTGTTTTCTGTAGCGGACGGTTCTTCATTGATTGGTGCTTCCGGTTCAGGGGATTGCGGCTTCGTTGCAGTTTCGATACCTGGTGCTATCCCCATTTCTTCTGCTGTAGGTCCTGCTTCCGGCATATGAACTCATCTTACTTGAATTCATAGCGTCAATCAACTACGATGAAATTACTAATTATGGCTGATATAGGAAATGTTGAGGTAAAAGGAACTCCCGATGCAGGTACGGCCTCCAAAAAGAAGCTGCCGTTTTTTCGGAAAGCAGAAAAGCCGGAACCGAAGAAAATGGATGTTAATTTCAATCTGCGGGAGTTCTCTCATCGAGAAGGTGCTCTGACAGTTGATAAAAAGGGGAGACCTGAATCAGGAAAATCCACGGAGTTTGTCGCTTGACTGAAGATTTGAAAAAGGACTATATCACGTTCCTGGGTGATCATATATATAACATACAGCAAATAAAAGATAAAACGATTCTCGATGACCCCCGATTTGCGTATGACAAGCAACTCCTCGAACTATTCTCAAGCACGTCTCCTGACAGCACGATAGATAATACGAAACTCGAAGCGTTCATGAAGCGACCAGAAGGATGGAAAATCGCCAGTATGGTGATTGACCAGCAAGTCTTATTCAAACAATTCGCACTGGGTGCCCAGATTGAGAGCCTACCGAAGAATATTAGGTCAGATACGTTGACTCAGATTCAGAATATTTATTTGGATAAAAATAGAGGGAAGCTCAATAAATTCTTCAAAGAAAAGCTTCAACTGAGAAAGCGTGATGGAACTGGTTTGATGGATGATGGAGCCATGTTGCATCTTATGACACCTGATACTGCTTATATACGGAACATGTTCTTGCTGGCAGAACATGATGCGAATCTCGCTGAGTATATTACCGCAACGACCGGGCTTGATCCCCGGGCTTTTCAGAACGGCCCGGACGGTTTAATGCGAAAACCTAATTGGATTGATACATCGTCCAGAGACGTTAATGAGTTGGGGCTCGAGTTACTGGCGAATTATCAATTAAAAGATCGGTTCCTCGATGAGTTAGGTGTTCCGACCGATGTTCGTGATGCTTCTTATGTTTCTTCATTAGTTCAGCGGGTTGATGGGCGAAGTCCGAAGGTAAATCTCAGATATCAGAAAGATATTATGGATGCGCTGGATCCGAATAGCGGAGGGATCAGAACAATCCCAGGCAGGGCAACACCTGATCTTCAGGGAAACATGAATCGGTTTATCGAGGCCCAGTCCAAAGTCGCTCAGGATTATCTGAAAGCGTATATGGAACGGGGAAAGGATCCAAATGAGGATGACAGAAAAGCAGTGGAAGCATTGCAGGCAGAAGCTCGCCCGGTTATCTCGGTACTGAATGAGAAAATACAAGCAAGAGCTGAAGGAGGAGAGGTCCAAAGGAGGAAAAAGCAGGAATTAGAGCAAGAAAACACAGCACTGGAAAGTGAAAAATCAACAATAGTGTCAGAATTGGAGAGGTTTATCCCGTTAGAAGATCAACGCAAAGATCAGCAAGAAACGATTACGAGACTGGAAAAACCACCATTTAATCTCACAGGATTAACTCCTGATATGCTCCCATCTGATCTAAAAACGATTATTGATAGTGAAATTCTGAATTTAAAAAATCAATTACAAAATGGTACTAAAACCGGAATCGAGGATGAATACCTTAAAATACAGAAAGAATTTGATGACGTTTATAATGCCGAATATCGCACTCGTATGACAGCAGAAAAAGCTGTTACGAAAAAAGGAGAGGTTAGTGAGGCTCGTACTGAAGAACTCATGCAACAGGCGCTCAGAATTGCTCGACAAACCCATGGGTATGAACTTGATCAGAAGAAACAACTATACGATGCTATCATGAGTGAAATAAGAGGGCTAGAAGAGCAATATAATACATACCGACAGAATGATGAGAATATACAGCAAGCCGAAAAAGAAATACGAGGAAGAGCACCGAAAGAACTAGAACTGATGAGATCAGAGCTTGATTTTTATAAGGCTGCCCCGGGCGCAACAATAGATGAGAATAATTTGCGGACGCTTACAGTTGAAGAGTTAATAGATCTCGCTAAAGATCCACCATATAACGAACCATATTCTACCAGTGAAGAAAGGCAGAACCTTCGCAATAAAGTGCTACGTGCGAAAACAGAAAGCTTTGCTATTCAGACGGAAACGGTTGATCCTGATTATGAGAATATTGTGGGAGTAGGGAAGCCAATGACACCTGAGGATCTTTTAAGAAAATCACGATCGGAACTTATTGCCTTAATTACAGCAAATTACGGAGGACTCATAACCGGTGGGGTTACGGCTGTAGATTTACTTGAGAAAGCAACTGCTGCTACACATAAGAAATTATTAAGTCGTTATCGTATTTCGCTACGTGAAAGGGAGAAGTATATCGATGAAAGAATCGCATCGAATAACAAGGCAATCGAAAACATCGATCTCCAGCCAGAAACTAATAAATTGAAAGTTACCCAAGACGCACTGCGTCGCTATGGCTATATTATGGAGAAGGCAGGATTGATCGCCTCTAATGATGCAGTTCGTGATAAGCTGACTGATACGACAGCAGTCGACCCTGCGGACATGACGTATACAGAAGAAGAGAAGCGCGTAGTTGCAGCACATGGTGTCGATGCTCCCAAAGGATATTTCGAACTCTTAAATCTTTTCTTTGCAGATGCAGAAAAGCAGGGAGATACTGGCGATAGCACGGAGACTGAAAAGAAAGCGATTACAGGATACATGCAGAGTGCTGATCGTGATGCATATTTTACGAAAATCTCTGAGGTGATGCCTCCTGATAAGTTACGGGATCTTCTGGGTGAGGGTCTAGGAACGACGCCTGCAACACTTGCTGACGCACTGACAGAGATGAGAGCGAGAATAGCTGCCGGTACCTTGGACCAGGCTGGTCTCAGGAAAATCTTTACGACGATAACTGATAGAATGCAGGCAGAAGCCATAGCGCTTCCGTAATTTATGGAATTAACGACGAAAGATATTATAAAAATACTACCCTTTGAAGAGGCGTTTAAACGCGCTCTCATCGATCAATTCGATAATCTGAACCCTGACAAGCGTTATCAGACAGAAAGGCTTCTGTGGGACTTGTATGACGCGATATACACATTGAAATTACAGGGGAAGATCGAGATGGCACTGCTTCCTGATGGTCCTGATCCCAGACCGCTGAATAAAGACTTTTATAAAAGCATCCGGCAAGAGGTAGATAAAGAGATGGCGAGTGAAGCTACGCAGAAGACCGAACAGGTCGATCTGGAAGCTGCCAGGGAGAAACTGCAGGAGATGTTGAAGCAGGGGAAGTAACGATGTTACATTGCTGAATTGTTACACTGCTTTATATGTGTGTGGAAAGGATTGATATTATATTTGGAGTTTTTCGTTGGTGAATTTAATCAACTGATGAAGCTCTCTCGGTAATTCTTGTAATTCATAGAGAATAGAGTCGTATTGTTCTTTTGATAGTAATTTCCTTATTCTCGACTTTTCGCTCCAGTCACAACTTTCTTTTACAGAACCAAAGCTGTAATAATAAAATTTAACTTTATCTTTCTTCCCATATCTTCCAAACCCTTCCGCGATATTAGCTGAAATTGAATCAACTGCAGTTACATATTGTTCACCGACTGTCCTTTTACTGAAATAATCCCAAGTAATAACGATATTCCATACTTTGTTAGATAAACTTAATGCACGTTTATAGCTGCTAATATCGTTAAGCGTTAAGTATTTTTTCACAACAATGTAGCAATAGAGCGATCTAACAATTATAGTCTTATTGGCATTCCGGATTATTAAACCCGATCTGGCCGACGCAGTCTTCGGTTCCGGTGAGGACGCCGAGGAAGTTGACGATGAAGAAAGCCATGAGGATGATGATGAGGCCGATGATCGCCCAGGTGAGTGTCTTACGGGCACTCTCGACCTTCTTCTGGTCACCACTTGATGTGACGAGCTTTATCCCTGCGAAGATGATGAAGAACACTGCGACGATTCCACTCGCCATCAATGCGAAGCTTATGATGTTACTGAGAACTATCGGTAGGCAGGTAAGTCTCGCAATACCACCTTCAACACAATCACCCCATTCTTGACCAAACATAACTTATATCAGCGTAGCAAAGGAGAGTTTAAAAGACAATAGTATACTGGATGAGCGGATCAATGACACTCCGCTATTGATGGTGGGATGAAAATTGAGCGAAATAAATAAATTAATCTTTATGTTCAGTTTTTTATTCTTTGGGATGTTGGACGGTGACTATCATCCACACTGAGGAAGATTCGGGTTCTCAAGACATCGATCTCTATCGACTCCATCACTATTAACAGCACTCCCGCCACCACCGGTGATAGTAGGTAATTGGAGATCACTCAAGCCAAGACCGAAGAGTCCGAGGACAAAGTTCATGATAAAGTAGGCAAGGAACGTAATAATTAGACCGACAATAGCAGCGATAATAGTACCGCGAGCCGCCTCAACTTTTGCTTTATCTCCGGCTGAGAGAATCCATTTAATACCGCCCCAGATAAGGAAGAACAGAGCGATAACAGCTGCTATGATGAAGATAGCAGTAATAACTCTTCCTATAAGTCCACTTGCATCTTCTGCACTAGTACAAAGGTTGGTGAACTTACCTTGCGTTGAATCACACGGATCGAGGTTTTGTGCCCATGCGGGAAGCGCGAGAGATAAATAAGTTGCTGCGGTTAAAGAAGCAGCGCTGACTTTATGCATTAATTTCATATCTATAATTCATAATAAACACATCTGCTGTTGTTTGTCAACAGACTTTTTACATTAGTTTATTCTACTAATTTCTCTACTCCAAACAATCCCCCTACTACATTGATAATAAAGAATGACAAGAATGCCAGGAGCAGACCTACTATCGCAAAAATGATCGTTTTTCGTGCTGAGTCAATCTTGGATTTATCTCCATCTGACATTATCCATTTTATCCCTCCAAAAAGCAGGAAAAAGAGGCAGAGAACTGCAGCAGCAATCAGGAAAATAGTGAGGCCGTTTGCCAATGCTGTAGCTCCTGCGCCTCCATCCTGGAGGCCGCCCTGGGGGACGACCCCGGGTGCCTGAAGTTCTCCACTTCCCGGAACTGATAGTGCGAGTTTTTCTAGCATAGTTTATTCAGTATAAATTACTTTCTCTATTTTCTCAATTATAGCTCCGTGCATACATTCTTTCCATCTACAGGCCTAAATGCTCGTTCCCCGTCGCATACACAGCTGTTATCAGATATATGTCCAGTAGTACAAGAAGGCCAAGTAGATGAGTCAAGTTTATCAAAAAGTTCGTTTTGTCCATCTTTTTCAGGTCCGGATATCTCGCAGTTCGGATCATTCGGGCGGCAGAATCCCGGGATACGGAGGATGTCGACACCGATGACTTCTAAAATGACGAGTGAGAAGACGAGAAACGCGAATCCGATGATGGCTGAGGTGATTCTCTCGCGGGCTTCCTGGATCTTCTCAGGATTCCCCTGCGACGTCATCATCTGATAACCTGACTGGATGATGAGGAGGAGGAGAATCCCCCCGGATATACTGAGGAGGAATGTAAATAACCCGCTGATAAAAGCTTTGGGATCAGTACTGATTGCAAATCCGAGTCCGGTATAAACAGAGTCACACCCTTTTAATATTTGACGATCTCCAGCTGGTTCAGTCACTTTTTGACTACAAGGAGGAAGGGGAGGAGCGAAGTTCTGGTCTTCAGCTGGTTGGGACCCCTCAG
>CAZOHC010000030.1:0-14282 GCA_964579845.1 uncultured Gammaproteobacteria bacterium
ACTTCATCTTGCTCCCGTTCGTTCTGAGAGAATAACACGTGCAGAATGAGGGAATTTCTTCTATAATTGAAGAGTGCAAACTGTAATTGTAACCGGTGGAGCCGGTTTTTTGGGTTCTCACTTGTGTGAACGTCTGCTCTCTGATGGCTACTCAGTCATTTGTATCGATAATCTACAGACCGGTTCGCATAAGAATATCGAACCACTATTCGAGCGAGACAATTTTCGTTTTCTCGAATACGATGTCATACAGCCGCTTCCTGACAATCTAGCTGCTGATGCTGTCTTTCACTTAGCTTCTCCTGCTTCGCCGAATCACCATAGCCCGATTAGCTATCATGCTTTACCACTTGAGACGATGCTGGTCAATACAGAAGGAACAAGGCATCTTCTTGAGTTTGCAGAAAAGCATAATGCTTCATTTCTCTTTGCTTCGACCTCAGAAGCATATGGTGACCCTCTTGAGCATCCGCAAAAAGAAACGTATAACGGGAACGTCTCAACCACCGGACCACGATCTGTCTATGATGAGGCAAAACGATTCGGTGAGACGATTACTGCGTATTTTGCCCGCACACGGGGTGTTGATGCGAGAATCGTCAGGTTGTTTAATACATACGGTCCGAATATGAACTCATCTGATATGCGGATGGTTATTATTTTTATTTTGCAGGCCATTCGTAATGAGCCTATCACTATTTTCGGGGATGGAACGCAGACCAGGTCGCTATGCTATGTGGACGATACGATTGAAGGGTTAATGCAGTTAATGTTTACTCCAGATCTTCGTGGTGAAGTCGTAAATATAGGTTCAAGCGATGAACATACTGTGCTAGAATATGCTGAGGTTATTAAGCGACTGACTGAATCGACCAGTGAAATCATGTTCAGTGAAGCTCTGCCTGAAAATGATCCGCTCAGAAGACGTCCTGATATTTCGAAAGCAAAAAATTTACTCGGGTGGGAACCGAAAATCGGTCTTGAGGACGGACTTATGAACATTATTACGTATTGCAGGGAGAATAGTTAGATTCTTCATTTCTCAGTATGAAAGCAGTTATTATCCTTCCTACCTATAACGAAAAAGGAAATATTGATAGACTTATACCTCTTCTTCAAACAGAGATATTTCCCCGTATAAAAAAATATTCAATGGGCATTCTTGTTGTCGATGACCAGTCACCTGACGGAACAGCGGATATCGTTCGGGAATTTATGAAGAAGTGGAAAAACATAGAGCTGTTGACCGGTGAAAAAAATGGATTAGGTGCTGCGTATGTCAGGGGAATGACCTATGCTATTGAGAAGATGAAGGCAGATGTTGTGTTCGAGATGGACGCAGATCTTTCACATGATCCGAAAAAAATTCCGGAGTTTCTGAAAAAAATTGATGAAGGATATGATATGGTCATCAGTACTCGGTATAGTGACGGTGGGTCAATACCCGAGAACTGGGGGATAGACCGAAAAGCGTACTCTGTTTTAGGCAATCTTATCGTCCGAATGATACTCATGCGCTTTGCAATTCATGACTGGACAGGTGGATATCGGGCGTTAAAAAAAGAAGTTTTTCTTACAATAAAGCCTGAGCTTGAGACATTTAAAGGATATACTTTTCAAGTTGCTTTTCTTCATAAAGCACTCCAAAAAAACTACTCTGTTGCTGAGGTCCCGATCGCGTTTACCGATAGAACGCACGGTAAGTCAAAAATTGCATCAGGTGAGTATATTTCAGATCTGATGAGGTATGTTATTGTCTCACGTATTATAGAACTCAAAAGGTTCATAAAATTTCTCATTGTCGGTGGTACGGGATTTTTGACACAAATTATTGTACAGGAATTAACAATCAGAACCGGCTTTACATACTTTTTAGCTACAGTTTTCGGTGCAACACTTCATGCTCATGATTTTCACGCACTCGCACAGTCAATCGGTGTGGGTTTCGGCGCTGAGGCAGCGATTCTATCTAATTTTCTCTACAACAATTTTTGGACATTCAAAGATACGAGAAAGTTGAAAACGAAGTCTCCGTTCTTCATTCGACTGTTGAAGTTTAATTCAGCTTCGTTAGGCTCCATCTTCCTGCAGTCTTTGGCAGCCTGGGTCGGGATTAAACTGCTCGGAACGAACGTTACCATATTTGGGGCAATCATTCCGACCAGAATCGTTATGTTGATTCCGACGATTATCTTTCTCGTTATTCCGTTAAACTATATGATCTATAATAGATTCATCTGGAAAACCCATCATCTGAAACATGAAGGCATTACTTAGACTAGACCGAAAAATCATCGCCATCATATTGATTCTCGCGACTGCCGCATTCCTTCGTCTCTACCGTATTGCGGATTATTTGACGTTCCTTGGGGATGAAGGACGAGATGCCTTAGTCGTCAAAGGGATACTTGAGGGAGATTTGGTCTTTCTCGGTCCCAGAGCCTCATCCGGTGATTTTTTCTTAGGTCCTATCTATTACTATTTAATGGCTCCTTTTCTCTGGGTTACCGGACTTGATCCGGTCGGGCCGGCGATTATGATAGCGCTTTTAGGTATTGCAACAGTCTATCTGGTTTATCGGTTCGGAACTGAATTCTTCGGGACAACTGCAGGGCTTATAGCATCATCACTCTATGCTGTTTCAGTTTTAGTTGTCGAATTCTCAAAATCCTCATGGAATCCTAATGCTGTTCCTTTTTTCTCCCTCATCTTGATGTATTTATTATACAAAGCCGTCAAGCAGTCATCATTAAAATATTATTTCATTGTCGGTGTTTTGTTCGGTATCCTTCTCCAACTGCATTATATCGTCGTCTTTTTAGGTATTTCAATTTTCCTATTTATCATTCTCGGTAATTTTATAAAAGCGCGTAAAACATTTGCTCTCACGGCTCTGAACATCCTGAAAAGCGGAGTATCAGCTTTGCTCGGATTTCTGCTCGGATTTTCTCCGTTTCTGGCTTTTGAAATTAAAAATGGTTTTCCTAATCTTAGGACGATTTTTTCGTTTATTTCTTCAAATACAGTAGGTGGGGAAACATCGAGCGCTCCGATGTACTGGATTATCTCTGATGTTTTTCTTCGGGTTTTTGGTAGACTACTCGTCGTATTTCCAAGTAATCCTGATCAGCTGACGATGGATCCGCTTGCACTCACTGTCTGGATCGGGTTGGTTCTTTTTCTCGCTTTCGGATCACTGGTTGCACTCCTTCGGGTGAAGGACACTCTGACAAAGGTATTCTTTCTACTGTGGCTGCTGCTTGGAATAGTATTATTTGGGTTTTATAAAAAACCTATTTATGACTATTATTTTGTCTTCCTTTTTCCGGTGCCGTTTCTCCTGCTAGGGAATTTTCTCTCCACGTTCTACCATGCGAAAAAACTGGCACTGTTAGGAAAAATTGTAACGCTCATTATCGTCATCTCACTGATTAAACTCAACCTGATGCATACTCACCTGCGTACCGAGCCAAATCGGCAAATGCTACAGATGAGAAATGTTGCTGAGTTTGTTTTATCAAAAGCAGATCCTGGACCCTTTAACTTTGCATTATTAACGGAAGGGAACTCTGATCATGCCTATCGATATTTCTTTGCAGTTCATGATCGTGATCCGATAATCATCGAAAATGAAATGGTTGATCCTGATCGAACGACTGTTACCGATCAGCTGCTAATTGTCTGCGAGGAAATCCCCTGTGCTCCTCTAGGACATCCTCTTTTTGAGGTTGCCTCTTTCGGAAGAGCTGAAATCGTTGCATCATGGAATATCTCAATTGACCGCGGAGTGATTTTCGAGACACCTGCAGGATCTACTCCTTTTATCCAGGTGTATAAGCTTCGCCACTACAAGGAGCTGTAACGTTGGCAGATAAGAACGAAAAAAAAGACCGAAACATTGAGCCAATATATGAATATCCTCGTGTACAAGATAGAGGGCTAAGGGTACAGCTTTGTCCTGTTTGTAAAGAATTTATCGGAGATATGCCCAGAACTCCTGATGCCGTGTGTCGAAACTGCGGCTATAAAGATCCATGTTGTGAATAACTTCACCTACACCTGGGAATGCATACGTACAATAATGGATGGGGAGGAGTGTGCAATCAACTATGAAGAAGTATTTTTTCCTCTTCATGCTTATTAATCATGAATGGATATGTATAGGATTTTGAAACATTAATTTTCTTGTTCGGATTTATGATTCCGTCAGGATCGAACACCATTTTTATCTGTTCAAATATATTGTACACTTTCTCGCCGTACATTTCTTTCAGATACGGAGCGCGTACCAGGCCGTCATTATGTTCTCCCGAAGATGTGCCTCCGTATTTGAAGACGATTTCAAATGTCTTGTCCATAACTTCAACAATTTTCTTTCGTTCAGACTCCTGTGTCAGGTCGACGAGCGGGATGATATGAAAATTACCGTCTCCGACATGTCCTGCGATGGTAGCTTTTAGTTTGTAGTCATCAATGATTTTATACATTTCAGGAAGAAATTGCGGGAGAACTTCAGGTTTTACACAGGTATCATCAATAAACGGGGCAGCCCAGACACCTTTTACGCGACGTCGTAGTAAGTTAAAGCTTTCCCTCCTGATCGACCAGTACAAGTCTCGCTCTTTCTGGTTTTTCGCGATCCTGGTGGTAATATTTTTATAGCCTGAAAGTTCTTCATTTAATGTTCTTAAATGTTCGTTGACGTCTTTTAGATCATCACTTTCATATTCGACGATGAGAACCATTTTCGGCATACCGTATTTGAGGTTATACATAAACTCAGGATAGAACCTTTTTACCGTGTCAAGCGTTGAAATTTTAAGTATTTTTGAGAAGTCTCTGAAATATTTCATCGCAAGTCTGAGCGTATAATGATCATACGATTCAAAACTGACTGGTTTATGTTTTAAAACAGTCTGGACAATCTCAGGCAAATGATCGAAATTCTTCATTTTGATAACTAACATGCCGCGATACTTCTGTTTTTTTACTAACCCGAACGTTATCTCAGTAATAATGCCCAATGTTCCTTGAGATCCGACAAATAATTTCGGTAAATCAAACGTCTCTCCGTCCCACACACGCCATATGTTGTATCCAGATGAATTTTTAGATACATCAACCTTTGATGCGTCGATAACCTCTTTATTTTTTTCAAAGAGAATAAATAACTTTTTATAAAATTTTCCCTCAAAATCATTTTTATTCATTTTATGCTCAAGCTCTTTTTTTGTTAACTTTTTTACCTCATATTCATTTCCATCTGAGAGGACGACTTTAAGGTGCTCGACATAGTTCTCAGTCTTTCCGTATAGAAGCGATTTTTCTCCTCCGCAATTATTGGCAACCATTCCTCCGACTGCACAGAGACGCTTTGATGATGGGTAGGATGGATAGATCAGATCGCGCTCATTCAGCTGTTTTTCTAGATCGCGATAGTAGACTCCTGGCTCAACCGTTGCACGTTCATTCGTGATCTTAATAATCTTATTCATGTTAGTAACGACAATAAGAATTGACCGTGTCAATGATCCGCCACTCATACAGGTGCCTGCAGCTCGGACAGCGACTGATAAGTCAGGATATTTTTTCTTATACTCGTTTGCAATCTGGACAATCTGCTTAATATCTTCAGCGTCATTCGGAAACACGACGACAGATGGTACCATCTCATAGATACTTGCATCATGCTTGTATGCATGACGTGTTGCCTCATCAACTTTTACTTCGCCTTTAATTTTTTCTTGTAATGCTTGTATAACGTCTTCCATGGTTATTGATATGATTTATGATATGAGTTTCTGATCAAGACTGCTCATCTCGTTCCTAACTCATATATATTACATCGTTTACTTTTTCTCTCGTACTCTCTTAACAGCATCTTTAATCGCACCGACTCCCATACCGTACTTTTCAATAAGTTCTGTGGGATTGCCTGATTCTGCGAAGGTATCTTGCAGTCCGATAAACTCCATCGGTGTTGGGCGGGCTTTTGCGAGGAACTCAGCTACAGCGCCTCCTAAGCCCCCTGAGACCTGGTGATCTTCAACCGTTACGATTGCTCCTGTATGATTAGCATAGTGGATAACCCCTTCCGCATCAAGTGGCTTAATCGTCGGGACATTAACAACGAGGACGGGAAAATTCTCTTCCTCAAGCTCTTTGGCAGCAACCAGTGCATAGTAGAGCATATATCCTGTCGCCATAATCGTTACCTGTGCGTTATCGCTTTTCCAAAACTCCCAGATCTTCCCGATCTCAAACGGCGTATCTTCTGTTGTGATAAGCGGAGTTTTATCCCGTGAGAATCGTAGGTAGGCAGGTCCGTAGAATGTCGTCGATGCGATCGTTGCTTTCCTCGCTTCTATAGCGTCGCATGGTACGAATACTTTTATATCAGGGAGGCAACGCATAATCGCGATATCTTCTGTCGCTTGATGCGTTGCGCCGTCGGGTCCTGTCATGATTCCTGAATGATGTCCTGCAATTTTTACATCTACGTTGTTATACACCACAGTAGTTCTGATAGTTTCCCAGTTCTTTCCCGGGGAGAATGTTGCATAAGATGAAATAAATGGAATTTTACCGGTCACGGCCATCCCAGCTGCAATCGCTGCCATGTTTTGTTCGCTGATGCCTACTTCGAAAAAACGTTCAGGATATGCTTCAGCAAATTTGTTCATTTTGGTTGACTCCGTCAGATCAGCAGACAGTCCGACGATGTTCGGATCTTTTTCTGCTAGTGTCATCAAGCCGTCACCGAAGCCTTCTCTCGTTGGCTTTTTTTCAACTTCTTCAGTAAATAATTGTTCGTTTAGTTTTAAATCAGGATTTAACATATGTACGATATCACTTATTTCTCACTTACAGATTAATTAATTTCCTGCCTCGATTTTCCCTTGTAGTGTTCTCAGCTCTTCAAGAGCTATTCTTGCTTCTTCTTTGGTCGGAGGTTTTCCGTGCCATTCAAATTTATTTTCCATAAATCCTACACCTTTTCCCGGGATAGTTCGTGCAATAATCGCTGTTGGTTGTTGGTGGACAGCGTGGGCTTTTTGAATGGCAGCAATAAATTCGCGAATATTATGACCGTCTACCTCGATGACATTCCAACGAAATGCTTCAAATTTTGACCGCAGTGGGTCAAGCGGCATAACATCCTCAGTAAACCCGTCAATCTGAATGTTATTACGATCCACTACAACAGTCAGGTTGTCCATTTTATTTTTTCCGGCAAACAACAATGATTCCCAGATATTTCCCTCCTGTAATTCTCCGTCACCTGTCAGGCAGTACACTTGTTGTGGCTTTCCATCCATTTTGAGCGCGAGCGCCATGCCTGTTGCTTGTCCTATTCCTTCTCCGAGCGGACCTGATGTAGACTCTATTCCGGGAAGTACCGTTCGATGTGGATGTCCTTGTAGCCGTGAGTTCATTTTTCTGAGTGTTTTTAGCTCCTCGACAGGGAAGTAGCCACTGAGTGCTAGTGTTAGTACTGGACAGGGCAGATATGGCCATTTGAGAGCACTAACCGATCCCGTTCATCCCAGTCCGGATTCTTCGGATCATGCGTGAGAATGTGAAAGTAAAAGCAGGAAAAAATATCAGCCATACCGAGAGGACCTGCAGAGTGTCCACTTCCTGCTTCCACTAATGTCTCGATAATCAGTCGTCTGATTTCATTTGCTTTCTCTTCAAGGATTTTTATTTTTTCGTCGTAAAGGGCAGTTATCATTTTTTAAAGACAATCATTAAATCAGCAACATTTGACGGCAGTCTTCCGGTTTCAATACCGTCACCGACTTTTTCAAAGAAAGTATAACTGTCAGCATTCTTTCTGTATTCCTGTATCGATAGACCTAACTCGTTTGCTTTTTTAACAGTTTCAGTATCTCCGATCGCTCCTGCAAATTCAGTATTATCCCATCCGTCAGAGTCAAAAGAAACGATGATCGTTCCTTCTTCGAGCTGTTCAAGTGAAGATAGAACAAGTTGCATATTTCTTCCGCCTTTTCCCCCATCTCCTTCTACTTTTACTGTTGATTCCCCGGCAGCAAGAAGGATATGACCAGGTTTTGTCTTGTCCAAAAGTTCTTTTCCGAGATCATCTGCGAGACCTTGCATTCGGTCTGATGAGTTCAAAACGTTCAATCCCATCTTCAGTGCTGCGTCTTTCATGGCATCTAGTGCCGTAACATTGCTAAGGATGACAAAATCTGAGACATTTTCAAAATAGCCTGCGTCTTTCGGTGTCTCAATAAAATCCTCAGCAGTAACCGGAACCTCAGACTCAATACCAAACTCCTTGAGTAAATCTAACGCATCCTGAATAGATGTGTTATCTGGAACTGTCGGTCCTGAAGCGATAAATGAAAGATCGTTTCCGGGAACATCAGAAAATACTAAGCTGGCAACTGTTGCAGGATGGAGTACTTTCGCGAGCCCACCACCTTTCACACTATCGAGATGTTTTCTGATGGTATTCATTTGATAAATATCCATACCGCTATGAAGAAGTGCTTTATTAACCCCGGTAAGTTGATCAAGTGTAATATTCTCTGGGTGTACAAACATCACTGAACCGCCACCGCAGATGACTACAAGTACCAAATCTTTTTCTGTCAAATTTGAAAAACGTTCCACAACTTTTGCTGTGAAATCAATATTTGCTTGCGTCGGAAGTGGGTGAGTCCCCAATGTAAAATGGATTTTGTCAAATGTCTCCTCTGAAGCATCGATGACATATCCTTCTTGTAATTTTTCTCCGAGTTCCTGTTCAATAAACTTTGCGATGCCTGCTGATCCTTTGCCGATGCCTATCAGATAAACATTATCAAAAAGAGAAAGGTCATAAACTTTATGAATAATCTTCAGTTTGTTTTCCTCGAGAGAAAAGTTTTTATGCATCACATTTTCAGGTTGAACCGATGCAAAACCGGCCTCGACGATATCCAGAACCGTCTTTCTGTCAGGGGAAGTTGCAAGTTGGTCAAAGTTTTTGATATATCCCATCTATAACTACTGTAGCATAAACGGTATTGGGTTAAAAGAGTGAGGAAAAGCGTGCAGCTCTTAGCTTTCGAATAATTCATCCAGAGGACCTGGTTTATGCCGACTGGGTTGGGCAGGAGCATATTCTCGTCCGTAGAGGATGAGCAAATGGGAAAAGTCAATCCAGTGTTCCTTCGGTACAATGTCCATCAAATCTTTTTCGATCTTTTCCGGGTCTTTTTTATCCGTGAGACCGAGGCGATTTGATAGCCGAATCACATGTGTATCAACGACAATCCCTTCCGCTTTTTGAAAAGCATTCCCAAGCACCACGTTTGCTGTCTTTCGCGCAACACCAGGAAGGGCATCCAGTGCTTCCATGGTGTCAGGTACTACTCCTCCATGCTGTTTGGCGATGATCTCGGACGCTGCTTTGATGTTCTTTGCTTTATTTCCTGAAAAATTTACTTTAGCAATACGTGCTCTGATCTCATCAACTGATGCGTCTGCCATTTTTTCCGGCGTCGGATATTTTGCAAAAAGTTCAGGAGTTACGGTATTAACTAATTTATCTGTTGTTTGTGCAGACAGAATGGTCGCGACGAGGAGCTCAAATGCGTTCTGAAAATTAAGCGCTGTTCTAGGCTCGGGATAGAGTATTGCGAGTCTATCAATGACTTTTTTTACTTTTTCCGCTTTTGTCATATTTTCTGATTATATCGCATTGAATTAGAGAGTAGTAGAGGGTGACTCAAGAAAAATCCCCCGTCATACAGAAGGGGGATTTTTTGTGTTTCTCGAGTTTCAGTGAAGAATACTCGAGAAAGAAAGAGAAAAATTTACTTAGAACCGATTTTATACATACCGGTACCACAAACGGGACATTTTGCTTTCATCGCAGGTTTACCATTTTTCATGGTAACATGTTCCGGATTATCTACATCTCTCTTTGCTCGACACTTTACACAATACATTGAAGCCATTAATAATCACCCCCTTTCAATTTCTTTATTTCTTAATTTGATATTTCTATCAGGCATATTGTTCTGCATATTCCCTCAATCAGATGTCAACGCATGGTTAATATGTAATACAATATCAGCTCAGCTACTATGATCGCACCGATAACAATTCCTGTCCTGAGAAGATCTTCCTTCAGGTGAGGAATAAGGTCAAGAGATGTTGTCTTGGCAGCATTTGATGTTGTACGTGTTTCACTGGTAAAAGTAAAAACATGCATATCCTCAGGTGAAGAAGAGCTTTGTTGAAGGTTATGATTTGAAGGTTTGCTAACCCGTGTTGATGTACGCATTTTCTCTTTTTTCGTCTTACGAGTTTTAGCCATGAATGAGGCAAGATTACACTATTGACCGCGTGCCTGTCAATAGGCTAAGATTCACTAACGATGTCAACTCCTCTACTACTCGCGATCTTATTTTTGCTGACAGTCTGGCTTTCTGCTCTGACGTATTTTCTTTGGAGAATGTCTGCTCACTATACATATTTAACCCGGGGAGTTGACAAAAAAAATCTGCAGACGATGCTTGAATCAATCGTCAAAGAGACAGGAGAGAACAAAAAAATGCTTGTAGAGCTACAGAAGCAGTATGATACAATCGAACAAGAAGGCAGATACCATATACAGAAAATGGGTCTGCTTCGATTCAATCCGTTTAAAGATACCGGGGGAGATCAAAGTTTTATTCTGACATTAGTCGATGCACATGATACCGGTGTGATTATCTCAGGGTTATATTCACGATCAGGAACCCGTTGGTATGCAAAAAAGATCATAAAAGGCAAGAGCCAGGAACATGATCTTTCAGATGAAGAGAAAAAAGCATTAAAGCTTGCACAACCGATCAGTCATCAGTAATATATAAAATATATGCAAAACAAAAAAATTATTACTCTTCTGCTCGCTTTAGGAGTATATTTAGTTTCTGCAGGCGCATCATATTCTATTTTCTCCAAAACAATTGCCTCTGACCCGACAGATCCGGGTGTTTCTCAGCTTGCTATGCCGACGAATGACTATGAAGCAATTGAGTTTGACCCGAATCAACCGAAGACAGAAGCTTGTCCGCTTACCGGTGTGAAGTACTCAAAGCAACAGCGAGACTGGTGGGAAACACATCGTCCTCTTGGGATCATGATTGAAAACCATACCGAAGCACGCCCACATTCAGGACTCTCGTTTGCAGATGTTGTCTATGAGGCAGTCGCTGAAGGTGGTATCACACGATTTATGGCAGTCTACCATTGTCAGGATGCAGGAATCACTGGCCCTGTCCGTTCAGCAAGAACGTACTATCTGGATTTTATCTCTGAATACGGTGATTCTCCTTTGTATGCACACGTTGGTGGTGCAAATACCCCGGGGCCTGCAAATGCTTTGGGACAGATAGAAGATTACGGCTGGGCTGGGTATAATGACCTTAATCAATTCTCAGTTGGTTTCCCTACGTTCAGACGTGATGAGGCTCGGGCAGGCCGTCCGGTTGCTACTGAGCACACGATGTATACGACAACATCTAAGCTTTGGGAAGTTGCCAAAGATCGTGGTTTAACTGATGTGAATGAAGACGGTGATGCCTGGGATGCTCATTTTGTCGCGTATAAATTCAAAGAGGATGCCAGTTCAGGGTCACGTCCTTCAGCGCAGACAATCCACATAGAACATTGGAGAAATCAGCCGAATTTTGCAATCGATTGGAAGTATGATCCTGCATCAAACAATTATTTACGAAATAACGGCGGTGAGCCTCACAATGATCGTAATACGAAAAAGCAGATTACTGCGAAGAATGTAATTGTGTTATACTTGACCGAATCACGAGCGAATGACGGCTATGAAGGAAATCTTCACTTGTTATATGGCACCAAGGGAACAGGTAAGGCAACTATTTTCATGGACGGCAAACAGATAAATGGAACATGGGAGAAAAACGGCCGTACCGGCAGAACGATACTCACTGCTAACGGATCTGAAGTGAAATTTAATCCCGGCACTCAATGGTTCCACATTCTGCCTACTACCGGTATAGTTAACGTCAAGTAAAGAAAGTAATTGTCAAACTGAGTACATTTAGGATACAATAGTTCTTTCCTTCCCTATCGTTGAGAGAAGGCAGTATGTATGTTAGCAGATCTCATTACATCAAAATCACGAGTTAAGCTTCTGAATGTTTTTCTGAATGAGCCGTATGAAATGTTTCACGTACGTGAATGTGTCAGAAAAACAGGTGATGAAATAAACGCTGTTCGTCGAGAATTACAATTCCTTGAGAAGCGCGGTATCTTTGTTAAAGAACAACGAGCTAACAGGGTCTACTATTACTTGGATAAGAACTATCCTTTTTATTTTGATCTTTTGGCGATCGGTGCGAAGACAATCGGGTTGGGCGCTGAGGTTTTGGCAAATAGAGTGAAGCTTGGGAAAGTAAAATATGCGATGTTTTCAGGCGGCTTCGTCAGGCGAGCGAAGAAGAGCCCGGAGGATGTCGATTTCATAATGGTAGGTACGATCGTACTTCCGGAATTAGCACTTCTCGTGAGAAATGAGGAAGCCAGAATCTCGATGGAGATTAATTATACTGCAATGTCTGAGGAGGAGTTTAAGTTTCGGAAGAAAAGAAATGATCCATTTATTACTGATATTCTCTCAGGCTCACGAGTTATGCTGATAGGAGATGAGGAAGGAATGCTTACATGAAAGACTTTCGGCTGACCGTTCTCTTCATCGCTGTTATATCCTTCGTGTCACTACTTATCAATATTCCGAAGACGATACCTCTTAACTTTACGATTCCTGCATTACCCGGTATTTCTGAAGAAATAAAAGTGAATAGAGTCATTCCTGGCTTTAATCCGTCATTTACACTGGGAAATTTTCATTTTGAACGGGATCTCTCATTTAGAAAAGGGCTTGATTTAGAAGGAGGAACAAGTGTTACCTTGCAGGCCGACATGCAGGATATTCCGACACCGCAACGTGATGCAGCGCTTGAATCTGCGAAAGAAGTGATTGAGAGACGCATTAATATCTATGGTGTTGCAGAGCCTGTCATTCAGACTTCCAAGGCGAATAATGAGTATCGGATTATTGTTGAGATTCCTGGAGTCACCGATGTCAACCAGGCAGTACAACTGATCGGACAGACTGCCAAACTCTCGTTCTGGGAAGAAGGAGCAAGTCCATCCGCCGAGACAATAGAAGAGGCTACACTTTCAGCACAGCTTATGCCGCTTGGTGTTCCCCAATTACTGGGTCTGACTGCGAGAGAAACAAATCTTACAGGAAGTGATCTCCAGAGTGCTATGGTATCATTTGATCCGACAACAGGAAGCCCTCAGGTGCAGCTCACATTTACTCCTGACGGGTCAGCGAAATTTGCTGAAATCACTGCTCGAAATAGCGGTAAGATACTTGCAATCGCGCTGGATGATCAGGTTATAGAAGCACCGAGAGTAAATGAGCCAATCACCGGCGGTAGTGCCGTCATCTCCGGGGACTTTACGACTGATCAGGCGAAGCAACTGACGATCCAGTTGAATGCCGGTGCGTTACCTGTTTCACTTTCAGTGCTTGAACAGCGTGCAATTGGCGCTACTCTCGGTCAGTTATCACTTGAAAAGAGTCTCTTTGCAGGCGTATTAGGATTTCTCGTTATCGTGCTTTTTATGAGCGCGTTGTACGGACGGCTCGGAATCATTGCCAGTCTGGCTCTTTTTATCTATACCCTTATAACCTTAGCGATCTTCAGGCTAATCCCCGTCACACTGACCCTCGCAGGTATCGCCGGCATCATTCTTTCGATTGGTATCGCCGTTGATGCGAATATACTCATTTTCGAGCGAATGAAAGAAGAGCTTCGCCTGGGAAAATCACATGAGACAGCACTGAAGATCGGATTTACTCGAGCCTGGTCATCGATTAAAGATTCAAACATTGCTAGTCTTATCACTAGCGGTATCCTATACTATTTCGGTACCGGTATGGTCCGCGGGTTTGCCGTAACGTTGGCAATTGGTGTTGTCGTCTCGATGTTTTCCGCGATCACGGTGACAAGAACTCTGTTGCAGTTATTTTATAAAGATGAACGACGAAATTAATGGCTGAACTACCGGCCTGTTGCATAGTATGGTAAACGTTATTAAACATAAAAATATTTACTTTCTTATTTCTCTCTTGTTTATTATTCCGGGACTGATCTCGCTCTTTGTGTTCGGACTAAGGTTGTCTATTGAATTTACCGGAGGATCACGTATCGTGCTTGTTTTTCCCCAAA
>CAZOHC010000031.1:0-13444 GCA_964579845.1 uncultured Gammaproteobacteria bacterium
CAAAAAAAACTGGCATCAATTATTATAAAGGAAATATTGAATTAGTCAGTTTAGAAGATTTTATCGACTATTTATCACAAAACAGAGCATTCTGCGTAGAAGTATTACCTTTAAATAATCAACAATTGTTTGGTGATGTTAAGTCTGCGCTTAGCTGGGATTTTGCCGCTGAGAAAATGATAATTTATAAAAAAAATTAAAATATTAATTATTGACTATTGGAAAATCCCTACATACCTAATCATCTACCCTTAACGTTCCGGAGTCAGATTTATTTCTTTTTCCTCTCGGTATATTTATGCAGGTAAAACATACTCATAACATATCCCAGGTGGGAAAATGCCTGCGGATAATTTCCCAGATACTCACCTGAGTCCACATCCATCTCCTCAGAGAGTAATCGCTGATCATTCATCGTCGGTTGGAAAGCAGTTAATAGTTTTGACGCAGTATCGGTATCTTCGATAATCGACCAGGCAGAGATAAGCCAGAATGAACATAATAAAAATGCCCCCTCCTCCCCTTCGAGACCGTCTTCTGATAGGTAGCGATACACGAATACCTCTTCCCGGGAGAGCTCAGCACAGGTATTCTCGATAATTGTTTTCGTACGCGGATCATGTTTATCGAGGAATTGGAGTAAGACGAAGAGGAGGTTTGTAGCGTCCTGGGAATCTGAATTCGGATACTGCGTAAATGTCTGCTTCTTCGTATCGTAACAGTGCTCCCAGATCCAGTCATGGATTTCTTTCTCGAGTGCTGTGAATTCTTTTATCTGAGTATCGGTGAGACGCAGAATATCCTGCATGCGTAATGCTCTATTCACCCCGACACAGCACATGACTTTACTGTAAGTAAAATGTTCTTGCCCGCTACGCACTTCCCATATGCCGTGATCTTTCTCCATCCATTTTTCCTTGATCTTGCCGACGAGGTTTATGATCATTTGTTGATGCGCCTCATCTATCACGATTCCTCGTTTGGAGATAAAATAATACGCGTCTATGAGAGAGCCATAGACATCGAGCTGAAATTGTTCATTCGCACCGTTCCCGATTCGTACCGGTTGCGAGTTTTTATACCCTGATAGATGCGACAGAATCTCTTCATCCGGTACCTCTTTCCCTTCGATTGTATACATGAGTGCGATATCGAACTTCCCTTCTCCACGTTCTATTATTTTTTCTAAAAAATCAAAAAACCGTATCGCTTCGTCTGTGTACCCTAAGACGTATAAAGCGTAGATCGTAAATGTCGCATCTCTGATCCAGACAAATCGATAATCCCAGTTTCTGACCCCGCCGATTGTTTCCGGCAATGATGTCGTGGGCACTGCGATAATCGCACCTGTCGGGTAAAACTGCATGAGCTTAAGCGTTATCGCAGAGCGTATGAGGTCTGACTTATGAAAATCAAAGTAGTCACCTTTCGCGACCCACTGCTGCCAGAATTCCTGTGTCTCTCGTTCCAGATCCTGCTCATGATAATTCGGTTTCTCGTGTTGTACGGCATATTCCATGACAAACAGTTCTTCCTGTCCTTCCTCAAGCGTGAAAACGATCTGATATGCACCATCTTCTTCGCCGATAAATGAATTTTTCGGAGGATAAATAAAGATAGCATCCTCACCGATCGGTACCTCAAGATCCAGATCATGAGCAAAGTTCATAGCTCGTACTGATTTCGCGTACTCATGTTTCGGCGCGAATGTCATCCTGATCTCGGACGTTCCTTTCACCCCGGCGAACTTTCGAACGACATAATGACTTTCACATATGTCATAGGGCATTGGAACCATGAAATCTTTAAGAGTAAATGTTGATGATTCACGGGTAAACGTAAATGCAACGATTGCCGTATTTTCGATATATCGAGATGAGATAGCATAACCCCCCGTATCGATGTGGAAACTTCCTGCATTGTGATCGAGCAGTCGTGCAAAGATACTCGGAGAATCAAAATGCGGTAGACATAACCAGTCTATCGAAGCACTACGAGATACTAATGCAGCAGAATGGAGGTCTCCGATAACATAATACTCTTTTATTTCATCAGCTCCCATACTATGAGGTCCAGTTTTCAGCAAACGACGGATAGAGTGTTAATCCTCCGTCAACAAAAAGTGTCTGTCCTGTTATGTACGTCGCATCATCTGATGCGAGAAACGCAAAAACCGAGGCAATTTCTTCTGCTTCTCCCGCTCGTTTCATCGGAATCCGTGATTCTACCTGGGCCTTCTGTTCAGGATCATTTTTCCATTGATTTATAGGCGTCAGGATAGCACCCGGCCCTACTGCATTAACGCGTATATCCCGGTCAGCGTATTCCAAAGCGAGTGACTTCGTTAAGTTCTCTAGTCCGCCTTTACTGAGTGAATATGAGATAAACCCGGGCTTCGGGATCACTTCATGTACTGAAGAATTATTGAGGATGATGCCGCCGCCTGGACGAGTGAGGAAATGGTTTATTACTTCTCTTGAACAGAGAAACGCCCCTTTCAGGTTTGTATTGAGCACTTGCTCGAAATCTTCCAGCGACATTTCGTGAGATGGTGACTCAATCTGAATTCCCGCGTTATTAATAAGTATATCTATCCTGCCCCATTCTTTGATGATGTCTTCAAACATATCTCTGACATCTTCTTCTGAAGAAACATCACCCTGGATAATGAGACTTTTACATCCTGACTGATTAATACGCTGACAGATATTTTCTAATTCATCACTTGTTTTCTCTGCCTCTTTCCGTGAGCTTCGGTAATTTATGGCGACATTACATTTTTCTTCACCGAACCGTATAACAGTCGCTTTTCCGATACCGGTTGAGGCACCGGTAATGAGAATATTTTTCCCTTGTAATCCTCTCATAGTCACATCTTATTCTGTATAGGCAATGGTTGATAAGAGCGCGTTTTCAGCTTGCCTGGAGTCAAGTCGTGTATGCTGGACGATAATAGGGGTATTCGAGGTGAAAACACTTGCATAATCCGTATCCAGAGGAACAGGCTCCGGATCCTGAAGATCATTAAATCGAAGATGGAGTGTGCGCTTTCCCGGAACGACGACCTTATATGGTCCCACCGGATCTCGATCTGCGAAATAAATCATGATCTCAACAGCTGCATCGTGGTCTGCCGTATTCAGTATGCATGCAGTCTCATGACTCAGCATTGCAGGTTCAGGCCCGGTACTTTCCCCCGGTATATATCCTTCCGAAATAGCCCAGATCTTCTTACCAATCGGCACATTTTTTTGATCGTTATTCATGGTGAGATACAAGTTCTCCTATGACCGAGTATATTATTCCACTATGTGGGATAGATAATAAACATGTAAGCAGGGGTTAAGAATATATGTATGCTAATTTGAGGTAAGAGTGGCGTAGCACTTTACCGTTTGTGCATCGATAACGATGTCAAACTCTGGTGTCGTCATCGGGGAAAGTGATATATCCATGCGTAGCATTATTCTGCATCTTCACCGGTGAAGAGGATGTGGCCGCCGAGTTTTTGATGGGAGGTGTCGCGAATCGCAGTGACTTCGTCCGGTGTCAGTCCGAGTTCTGCTGCAATGTGGGAATGTGATTGAAGACTCAGGACCCGCCACATGACATCTGACTGTAACGGATCAAGAGCACTGAACTGTTTTGTCCAGAATTCTTGCAGTGAACTGCGAAGTCCTTCAATCTGCTCCCTATCTTCTGCATACTGCCGTTCCTCAGCTGAGATAAACGGAGTGATCGTATCGGAAATGTCTTCTTCAGGTTGATCCGGTACGATTGATAAAAACGGAACTTCTTTCGACATCGTATGCCCGATTATACCAAAGAGAATCCTAAACACGCCAAGCGCTTGGCGTGTTTATCCATGAATGCTTTCCTGTGATCTTACCTTCTCGCGAGATTATCATTCTTCATTAAGAATGATGACAGAACATAGACACCTGCTGCACCGACCAATGTGTACACCACATTCGTCAAGAGCGAATCCGTGCCGAATAGCGCTGAAACAAGGTTAAAGTCGAATAATCCGACTAATCCCCAGTTGATACCGCCTATTGTTAACAAAACGAGAAAGACCCAATCTAATCCGTTCGTTCGTACCATACATAATCACCTCCTTTCATCATACTGACCATAGTACGAAACAAGTATGAGATATACATAATGACTAAGTAAGAAGCATGTCAGTTGAGCCTGTGATCGTAACTCGTCATATGACGAGGCAGCTATCTATCGGGGTGAGGAAATTATTCGAGGGAATACTCACTGCCCGGTTCCATTCTACGCGTTAGATTTTGGTTAACGCCTTGTGGGTCATTATCCTCAGCTACCTGAGACTCTTTTATATGATCATGTGCAGAATAAACTTTTGATAAGCCACGCGTCGTATACCCTTTTTCTTGTGCATAGAGTGCAGATCCGATAAAAAGATTTGCCAAGTTATTGACGTCAGGATATATTTTTTCAGCCGCTTTAAGTAGCATGGCACAGTCGTGAAGCTCCTTTCGGAAGTCCGGGAGATTCGTAACAATCGATCTGAGCGTGATGGTATCAGTCAGAGGCATGAACTCACTGAGCTGTTGTCTATGACTTGCCAGAGAAAACCGTATACCAACGATCGCCTCTGCCGAGATCCCATGTTGCAGGAGTTCTATAGAATCACGTAGGTCATCCGTAAGCATATCAGCAAAATTGCTTAATCGTAAAGCATTCCATTGCTGCAAATCACGCGAAAGCGCTAAGGCACTTATATCAGGGATTCTCTCGCTCTCTGTTAGCGGTCGTTCCTCGCCACTTTCTCCTTCTCTCGTATTGCCGGCAGATAATTTTTTGGCATGAGGCGAAATCACGAATGGCTGATCATCAATACTTTCCGGCTCTCCGATGCGGGTTGCAAATATAGAGCCTTCCAAACTCTCACTCACTTTCTCGGTGACATCGTCCCACCGTCCTCTTATCTTCTCGCCATGGGTTATAACCCTCGGTTGCGCATGAAAATAAAAAGCAGAAAGAGTACCAAACGTGACTTCGTCAACAGCATATGATTTGTGGCCAAGTCCTCCTCGTTCTTCTTGGAGAAATTTTAACTGTCTCTGTGCTAAAACATTCTTCCATACTCCTTTTATAAACCCCGAATCGAGTCCTAACCTCGCATACGTACCGGCAACTTCTCCGCGTGATTTTGGGAAACGCTCATCCGGTAATAACATTTTATAAATCATATTTTCTAAAAATTCCCGAGTAGGATTATCAGAAATCGTATCAAAATCATATGCATAACGATCAGGAGCAAGAAGCTGATCATCCTCCATACTCATATCCATTTGTGCATCTTTTTTCGATTGGTCAAACTTTTCCATGATTGGCATGTATTGTAGTATAGGGAGAAAAAGAGCGCAAGATTTTCGGATACCGTTATTATTCTTCCGTTATTTATTTATCATCCAGATAGCATAGTTGAGAACGGCAGCGAAAGTAACCCAGGAGAGATACGGATACAGAAGATACGATGCGGTTTTGGAAATCGGACGGAATGCTTTGATCGTGTATATGATTGAGACCCAAAGGATAATGATCTCGATAAACGCCAGCCCGGGATTCCTCAGTCCGAAAAATAGTATCGACCACAAGAGGTTAAGGCCAAGTTGTAGAAAGAATACGGTAAGTGCGAAGCGTTTCGATTTTGCCTCAGCAGTCCAGACAAGGTAAAGCGATATCCCCATGAGCGCATAGAGGATCGTCCAGACAGGACCGAACACGAAATTGGGCGGTGAGAATGCTGGTTTGGTGAGTGTCGCGTACCAGGTCGGAATCGCAGGATAGGTAAAGAAAGAACCAATAATACCGACGCTCTCTGTCAGAAAAACCGCAGTAAGTAACTGTTTCCAGTGTATAGGAGCACCAAGGAAGCGTTTCATTACGGAAGGATCTTGAGTGCGCTCAACCAATTCGTACCGAGTTGCTCCTGAAGTGACATCTGGATCAGCTGCATACCTTCAAGTGCTCGAGCCCGTTTCAAGGGTCCGACGTAAATTCCGCGCATACCACTGTCATCAGCCAATTTCTCAAGCATCTCCCCTGCTTCTTTATCATCTGATGCGATGTAAACATCCAGTTTTTTTCCATCTACCTCACCTTTTTCAAGTGTCCCGGCAAAAGTAGTATTAAACGCTTTGACCAGTTTCGCACCCTCAGGAAGGTTTTTCGCGATCTCTTCCGCTCCCGAACTATCTTCTGGCGGTATGAGCTCAAACGTCTGAAAATCGATAGGATTGGAGATATCTACCAAAACCTTCCCTGCCAGCTGTTCTTTATACGTTTCGATGACGTCCGGAATAGCAACATATGGCAGCGCAAAGATCACAATCTCACCGAACGTAGAGGAACCTAATGCTTCACCCGTCGCGTTACCGAGCTGCTCTGCCAACTCTTTTGCTTTCTCACCATCTCTATCGAGAATTGTAAGTGTATGGTTACCGGAGGCGACTCGCGTTCCGATCCCCCGTGCCATATTTCCTGATCCGATAATTGTTACATTCATATAATTTATTCTGTTGTCAGTCCGTCAAAATGTTCCTCTTTTTCATCTGCTTTCATTTTCTGCACCGTGTCTTTTTGATGTTCAGGGGGTGCGTAAATCGTGTAAAGTTTCAATGCCGCGTCCCCGGTATTTATGACATTGTGATACGTCCCTGACGGGATGATGACGATATCATCGTCTTTGAGTGTATACTCTGTCTCACCGTTCTGAAGTATAACTTTCGCTTCTCCCTGTTCAACTCTGATAAATTGATCAAGTCCGTGAATTTCGTTCCCTATCTCCTCACCCGGATTCAGACTCATCACGACGAGTTGCATATAGTGTCCGGTATAGAGAACCCGACGATAATCATTGTTCCTACTCGTCTCTTCTTCGATATTTATCGAATACCCTTTCATATTTCCATGATACGCTGTGAATAAAAGTTTTATGTAAGAAGTCGGTAAGGGATTACATGAGGCTATTTCTTACATTGATCCATTGAAGCAAATAAATATAGGTGCGTCTTGGTCGATATCGACCAAGACGCATGACTGCACTACCTGACTGAAGCCGGCAGACCATAAAGCGCTAAGTTTTTATTCTTAAACGCCGGATCGTCCGTGACTTCGACAGCTTCTGCTGCCCATTCAGGAAGGATAAACTTGTCCGCTTCTTCCCGACTCCTGAACTCACACTCGAGTGTGATCAGACCCGTTAACGGACCCTTATACACATCAAGTTCGAGTTCTAACGGTCCATGAGAAATGTAGTAACGGTCTTTCATGACACGTACGTCCGGAGTATGAGTCCAGAGAAACTCGAACGGACCTTTGGGAATTTTATTTTCCCATTGTACTCTCTGGATTGTACCCTCACTTTTCGTGGCGATAAAGGTTTCTTCACCGAGCAATCTGATTCTCAGTTCACCGTCATCGGTCAACAGATACCCCTGATGAACAGGAAGTACTCTGTCCCAGGGTACGAATTCCGGAAACTCCTTGAGCCAGAACTTTCTTTCAATCTCGACATCCAGGTATTTACTCACGAGAGACCGTACCTGAGCTACGACTGAGTCAATGCCGTCAATGCCTGTCACAAGTTGCCAGTTCGGATGTCCCTTCCAGGCATCACGTGTCCTCGCTTCCAAGGAGACGGCTTCATCGAGTGACTCATAACGAACTTGATTGCCTGACTTGCTATACAGTTCAGGGCGGCAGACTGCCGTACTGACAAGGTGGATCACCTGGTCATACCTGGCGTAGGCTTCCGATTCATCCAGATCAAATGCCTCAAGAAATGCAGGCAATCCACCCGGAAAATAAGCAGCGCCATCCAGAATTCCTCGGTCACAGATGATGAGCTGAGCCCTGGTTTGTTCCGCAACGAGCTTGAACGCTTCCTCCATATTCAGATGGAGTGGGCTGATCGCATTCTGAAACAGGTGTTGCCACATTTCAGAATATGATAGATCCCTTCCGGGTGCAGGAAAACCTGTGGTCATGAGCATGGTGGCAGGCTCAGGAACCAAGAGAACTTTCTCACCGAACTCTTTTTTCAGCGCGTTCAGTGTCGTCGTTTTACCGGCACACGGTCCGCCTGTTACGACAATAACGTGCATTGTTTATCCTTTCATGTAAACGTGCGTATCGGAAATACCGACATGGGGATTTTAACAGATAAACAGTGCGTACTTCAATGCTATGGGTTTTATTCAACCTGACGAATTTCTGAGGGATCGATCGGGAATCTGAGATGAAGATGATAGATGTTAATTGTATGCTTAACCGCAGTCGAAGACTAATTTCTGTCCCGGTGTAATAAACGTCGATGTCATGGTATTGTGTTTCATAATCTCTGTATACTTCGAACCGTCACCCAATTCGGTAGCCGCGATTCTCCAGAGTGAATCACCCGGATTGACCCGATACGAACAGTGTCCGTGTGAACCTGAAGCATGATCATGTGAGTGATCATCATTCACGAATGTCTTCTGATCCGCTGAACCCAAGACGGTCCGCGACTGAGGGATGATAGAAAGAATACGGGACGGGAAGTTCTTATAGTGTTTCGTCAAGGCAGTACTTCCGTTCGAATTGGTTTTAATCTTCATGCTGTTACTCCAGTCACCGGGCATACATCCGTTCTGCGGCCTTACTGTAAAAGAGTACTCCTGCGAAGGATCCAGATGTTGAATCGTATATGAAAGCACTCCGGTTGACGGACCCTGTCCGGTCGGTGTACCGAACCGCTCTTCACCATCATTATAGCCGTATGCAATAAAATAATTGGTAACATTCTTCCCGACAGGAGTAAAGTGAAGGGTTGCTTTGGTACTCTCAACATCGATCTGGAATAAATCCGGCACGCTCTCAGGTTTCGCATCTGCACAGACAGGTGTATCTGTCGTTGATTTTTTCTTCTCCTGAGGCGGAGCCTCAGCACGCGGTGTCGGTGTCGCTGTCGGTGCCGAAGCACTCACATGCATGGTGACGACTTTTATCGCAGCATTCCCACCTGCATCGGTTCCCTGGAAAATCACGACGTAGGATTTGCCTGCTATAGAAGCATCCGGTGTAAACGAGACATCCAGCACGGTCTCCTCTTCATCAGAGTTTGATGTCATCGACCAAATCGTGTTGTCAGTCGTCGGCGGATTAAGAGCAATAACCGTAGGTGATGCTAATGCCCCATCCCAATCAGGGTCAGTCGCGGTGAGTGAGAATTCCAGGGTCTGATCTGGTGTTATTGTATAACTGTCGGATGATGGACCGGTGATACTCGGCGGTTGGTCCGTGGAGCTGGAGATCAGGAAGACAAAGTCCAACGGGATCTTTGATTTTACGTTACCGTCTTCGTCGAGATCCTCGACCATGATCGTTCCCTGCCACCTGTTTCCGACTTCAGTCATGAGGGCTTCGTCACGCACATCCCAGATTATGGAACCGTCTTCATTGAGCTGAAGACCGGCAGGTTTGGATGCTGTACCTGATCCCAGGTTATAAAACTCCGGCATCGTACCGTAGCGGAATCTGATCGGGTCGCCGTCAACATCAACAGCGATGAGTGAGGTCGTAAAGACGGTGTTATCCTGTACCTGAATTACCGACGGAATCGCACCGATCGGTGAATTATTCCCGGCATACGCTCCCCCGATGTTCACGAGTGTTTCATTTCTCCAGGGAGCGCCGTCCAAATTTATTGCATCTTCTCTCGCAGTACTGCCCCAGTTTGCGATGTAATCACCGTCAGTGGCATACGTATGCAAAATCCCGGCGGTGTAGTCACTGTCACCCGGTTTGATACTGACTGCCTCGGTCTGAACGTCATTTGTTACGGTATTTCGCGAGACGACCCGAACTGCGACATCTTCTGTCTGACCATCACCGAAGTTGAGCGTGAGTTTATTTGCTACCACATCGCCGACTGCTGCTGAGGACGGGATATGACTATGTGAATTTGTCCAGCCTACGTTGACATTGATGAGGACAGTTCTCTCATCAACACTCGACCAGGACATCGATCCTGACCGGAAATGATTCGCATAGACTGACGGGGATAGAAAAACGAAACACAGGAAGACACTCAAAAACGCGATAATTTTAGGCAGCATGATTCTATTATGCATAAAGCGGTCTGGACCATGCAATAGGCTTTTTCCTGGTCTGTCAAAAAATTTCCTGTTGGCAAGGTATTACCGATCAGTTACAATCACATAAAGGGGGTGACTATTATATGCTTAAAGGATTTCGAGATTTTATTCTCAGGGGTAATGTCATAGATCTGGCTGTTGCGGTCGTTATAGGCGGTGCGTTCGGCGCAATCGTTACATCACTTGTTGATAACATCATCACACCCGCTATCGGTGCGATCGGCGGACAACCTGATTTTTCAGCCATAGCGCTCACGATAAACGGCAATGACATCATGATCGGTGCGTTTATCAATTCACTCATTTCATTTCTGATCATCGCTGCAATTATCTATTTCCTGGTTATAACACCGATGAATAAAATACTGGAGCGAACCAGACGAGGTAAAGCGGTCGATCCGACTGAGAAATCATGTCCTGAATGTCTCAGCCTTATCCCGATAAAGGCAACTCGATGCAAGTTCTGCACCACGGTACAGAAAAAATAGTACTGCAACATGTGTCGAATCTCCCGTAGAACTGTATGGTCTTAATCTGTCACGCAATGTTTGTGTCACGGTGTTCGTCAGTGAACGGCTCAAAGAGTGGTAGTTTCCTACTACTCTTTTTTCGCTGATCCTGATTTTCTCGTTACTTTTAATTTTTTCGGCGGAGCCTTACTCACTTTCTGAAACGAAAGCGTTATGATACCATCACTAAGTTCGACGTTCGGTTCCTCATCTTCTTTTACTCCTTGTGGGAGTCTGAACGAATAATTATACGAACTCGACAGTGTTTCCATATAGTTACGCCGTCCGTTACGTGATGTATCAGTTTTTGACGCCACAATTCTAACGATTCCTTCATCAACAGTTACATCAATGTGGTCTTCAGGAATTCCCGGTACTGCTGCCTCAGCAATGACATGATCATCTGTCTCGTAGAGATTTAACCCCTGTCCTGCGATACGTGAGAGTCCGGGGATAGTCGGCATGTCCCAATCATCTTCCATCAGTCGGTCAATGCTCCATGGATTCCATCGTATGAGTGCCATATCTGTCACCTCCTTTCAAAGAGTTAGGACGCTATCGTATGCCATCTGAGTAAGAATAAGGTATAAAATGGGTAAAAAAATGCGAAGAAACGGTCATGAAGCGACGGATGACGTATCATCCTATTTTTTTACGTTTCGAAGTGTGAGGAGCGCGATACCGGAGACGAGTGCATTCAGAAATGCGACCTGATACATACCGGTCATCAGTCCGTCCAGCGCGAGAATAGCGGATCCCAGTAGATATCCCAGGACAAATTCCCGTCTCAATGTCTGTGATTTACTCAGAAACTGCATGACCCAAGCAGCAGTAATGATCAATAAGCCTAACAGTATCATTTCTCTTTATAGAGTTGCCACATCGACCAAAGTGCCGAGAGCGTTGCGATGAGGAATAAACTGTGAAGCAGATCCTGAGAAATAGCCAAATCAAATTGTCGTGCAGTGTCGAAAAGCACGTAGAGCGCAAACGTCAGTGCGAATCCGTATGCGAACGTTTTTTTCTTCGCCCGGGCTGCCAGCACAGCGACGAGGACAATCGCAATTTCCAAAAGAATAGCGATAAACTGAAGCATACCTGTATCGTATCAGAGAATGTTGAGCTTTACAAGAAAACGACGGGTAATTATTTTTCTTTTTCGTAGGTACCTGTAGCTTCAGGGCTTTTTTTATTAATATGCGGAATTCTCGGCGTCAGCGCGACGACGACAGCCGCAAGAAGTCCGATGACATGAAATTGAAATCCGAACGCCATACCGATTGCACCTGCTACCCAGATACTCGCAGCAGTGGTGAGATTTTTGACATTCGCTCCTTCTTTTAGGATTAAACCTGCTCCCAAAAATCCGATACCGGAGACGATCTGCGCTGCGATTCTGGATTTGGAGGCAGGATCTACCTGCGAAGACATAAAAGTAAACAGCATCGCACCGATGATAACAAGCGTATGGGTACTGATACCGGCAGCTTTCCCCCGTGATTCACGTTCAGCACCGATAATAAACCCTGCGATAACACAGAGTACCAAATTAATTAAGAAATTGATTTCGTTTTGTGAGATAAATTGCTCCATAGAGTGGACTATTATATCAGATACAATGTTGTATCTTCGGAGTATTGAGGATTATATTTAAGAAGTATACGGGAGAGAAAAATAAAATGTCGAGCCCTTTCCCTTTTCGCTTTCTACCCAGATCTCTCCCCCATGACGTTGGATGATCTCACGACAAACATGCAGGCCGATCCCCATTCCCGGAAATGTTTTCTCATCGACTCCGTTCACCCGAAAAAATCGTTCAAAGATTTTTTTATGATACTCTTTGGCAACCCCGATACCGAAGTCCTGTACACCGATCTCGATATTTTCCCCTGAAATGCGTGAGGTCAGAACAACCGTATCCGCTTCCGGAGAATATTTTATCGCATTTGAGAGAAGATTCGTGACGACCTGTCCGAGCCGCTCCCGATCCGCCCGTACCATTTTTTTAGTTTTACCTTTCTCGATTATGTTGTATTTGGTGGTCAGTTTTACGTTTTCTGCTATCTCATGAATGAGTGTATCCAGGTCGAATTCCTCAATCTCCATCGTTAATCTGCCGGTCTGAACCCGTGAGAGATCGAGGAGATCTTCAACAAGTTTAAGTAGCCTCTCAGTCTGTGAATTTATTTTCTTAATATACGGTCTATACTGCGTATGACCGTTTTTCTCGATCAGCTGTTCGAGCAGTTCTCCGAATACCTTCTGACTGGTAATCGGTGTTTTTAACTCATGACTCGCCGTCGTGACGAAGTCATCGCGGCGCTTCTCATTTTCGATTCTATCGGTAATATCCCGCGCGATTTTCGATGCTCCGATGATATCACCATGTGAATCTCTAATCGGTGAGACCGTGATCGAGACATCGATAACCCGGCCGTCTTTCGTTTTTCGTTTTGTTTCATAGTGTTCGACTTTTTTCCCTTCCTGAAGCTGTTTAATAATCATCGGAAAGTCATCTTCACGCTCAGGTGGCATCAGGAGTGAAATCGGTTTTCCGATAATCTCTTCAGGTGTGTACCCGTACAGTCTTTGCGCACCGTTATTCCAGCTCGTAATATAGCCGTCGATTGATTTACTGATAATCGCATCATCTGATGAGTCGACAATCGCAGCCCAGTGCAGCAATTTCTCAAGCATTGAGAAAATATTGTTCATCTCAGTGTTTTATTAAGAGAGACCACGCGCCATAAAATTCTGTGTATT
>CAZOHC010000032.1:0-5432 GCA_964579845.1 uncultured Gammaproteobacteria bacterium
GGTTTGAAACGATTTCAAGTTCTTGGGAAAATAAAAAATAAGAAATATCTAGACTCGATAATTTCCAAAGCAGAACCGAAGTTACCTCTTGATGCACCTGAAGAAGATCTACTCGCTATGGAGTGTTTCGACCTTGCTCTCACTACATTTCATCACTTAAAGGAGCAATCAACGCTTGCAAATAAGAGAACACTCACCCCATCACTCTTGGCAGATTTTCGACCACCACAAACGACAGATGAGTTCTTGTGGAGGAGTGTCGAGCTATATAATTATGTATCAGGTTTAGCGGATCAGACAATTTCACCGACAAGAATTACTGGAGCCGGAAATAGGATAATTCGACCAATCGCTTTCTTCAAATATGGTGCCACTATACCACTCAGGACCGATACTTATAATCCCCAATCTCCAAGGGTTGAGGTAAATCTTCTGGAGCCATATAAGGAATAATTGAATTTACCCCCTACCCCCCTAGACGCTACAACTTACTTTTGCTACGATCTATACGCCGATGATAAAACTTTTCCTGCTCAATGTTACGATTGAGGTGCTCGCGTTATTTCTCCTGACGCAGATTCTGCCGGGTGTTGAGGTAAACGGTGGACTCATTACCCTTCTGATCGCAGGATTTTCTCTCACTGTTCTCGACCTCGTGGTGAAGCCTATTCTGAATGTCATCAGCTTTCCCATTAACCTACTTACTCTAGGCTTTTTTTCTATTATCACGAATGCTATAATACTGTATCTTTTAACAGTGTTCGTCCCGAATGTCGTAATTAAAGCGTTTACATTCCAGGGAGGAACATTCGGAGGCATAACCATTGCTGAGACAGAAGTATCGACGCTCATGACCTTTTTACTCGCGTCGGTAATACTCGCAGTAATCGTTACGATAATTAATTGGCTGATCGAATAACATCATCAAACATAAAAAACCGTACTGTTGTCTGTCTGGGAGGCGGCGTCGGTACCAGCAATTTACTTCGCGGGCTCAAGCATTACGGTGCGTCGTTCACGGTTATCACCTCTATGGCAGATGACGGCGGATCTTCAGGAAGACTGAGAAAAGCCTACAACATCATGCCTCCCGGCGATATCATCAATACAATCGCAGCACTCATTCCTGACGAACAGCAAGCATTAGCTGACCTCCTGCTCTATCGATTTCCGGGACGAAATAAAGCGGATAAAGCAATCGACGGACAAAAACTCGGCAATCTTATTATGCTGGCTGAGATTCAGCGGACCGGTGATTTTTATAAGGCAATCGAGGTCACGAAAAAAATGTTCGGTGTCCAGGCGGAATTTCTGCCGGCGACAGATGTCAGGACACGACTCGCGGCGATCACCAAAGATGGCAGACGTGTCCAAGGCGAGACGACACTCGATCTGGCACGCTATTCTGAACCCAGAGGACTTAAAAAAATCTACTTCACTCCGAAGCATCCGAAAGTAAATCCTCGGGTTTATGAAGCACTCATGGACGCTGATATTATTATCTCAGGGCCGGGAGATCTCTATACGAACCAGCTCCCGGTACTCATTGTTCCTGAGATCAGAGAAGCGCTCCTGAAGAGTAAAGCGAAAAAACTTTTTATCGGCAATATCGCAAATAAACCGTTTGAGACGAAGAACTTTATGCTTCAGGACTTTATCACTGCCATCATCGATCATCTGGGTGAGAATCCGTTCGACCAAGTGTACGTTAATAATAACTTCGAAAATAGTATCCCGAAAAAATTTAAATACTCATATGTAAAAGTAAATGAAGAATTAAGAAATACCCCGCAGTCATTTGCACTGATCGAAGGCGATGTCGTCTCCGATGCATTTCCTATCTACCATGACTTCACAAAGCTTGCATCACTCATAAACAACCATGTATAATACTTCAAGCTTCTAGAGCTTTGATTTATGATTATCGTTATCTTACAAATCATCGTCGCAGTCCTTCTCATCGCCGCAATCTTACTGCAGTCACAAGGAGGCGGTATCTCACCTGTCTTTGGTGGCGGTGGCGAGATGTATCGATCCCGGCAGAATATTGAGAAATTTCTCGTCGCAGCGACGATTATTCTGACTGTTCTTCTCGTCGGATTGTCTGTCGTTCTTCTTCTGCCTCGTTAATAACGGGTAAGCACAAACACTTGTATGAGTATTTTTCGACGCCGTACCCTGTTCTGGCTGATAAAAGCATATGTAAAGAAATGGGGAAAAGTTATTGGTTCATCATTTCTCCTGGGACTTCTCGTTTTTTTTCTCCTCCTCGCATTCTCCCAGTACGTGTACAGTAAAATGCCGAAAGGTCAAAAAGTTGTCGTCGGTGTGATAGGTGCGTACACACCAGAAAACCTCCCGCAGAAGATTACCCGGAAACTTTCCCGAGGAATGACAGCAGTACAACCTGACGGCTCGATTCAGCCTGATGCAGCGGAATCCTGGTCGATTACTGACATGGGGAAAACCTATATTTTCACACTTAAGGAAGACCTCACCTTTACTGATCGGGAAGCACTGAACTCGACCAACGTATCCTATGACTTTGCTGATGTCACGGTCGAGACACCGGATGAACGAACGCTTGTCTATAAACTGAATGCCGCGTACTCACCGTTTCTCGTCACTGTCTCCAGACCAATTTTCAAAGACGGGTTGAACGGCATCGGTGACTACCAAATTATTGATATGAACGTAAACGGTAGTTTTGTTGAGTCACTTGAACTCAGGTCTGTTCACGATCATCTGAAGACAGAAACATATAAGTTCTACCCTGATGAGGCAGCGTTGAAGCAGGCATTTATGCTGGGTGAGATTAACACCGCGACAGGACTCACTGATATCTCGTATAAAGAGACATCATTTGAAGAATTTCCGAACGTGACTGTGACGAAAAACGTCGATCATTCGACCCTGGTCACGCTTTTTTATAACACTCGTGACGCCGTACTATCTGATAAAAAACTTCGTACCGGACTCACCTACGCACTCCCTGATACCTTCCCGAGCGGAGCTCGAAATTATGTCTCGTATCCTCCGACCTCTGCGTATTTTAATGCGGATAGTAATAACAGACACCAGGACATTACCCACGCGAAGTTATTACTCGAATCAGCAGCTGAAGCGGCAAGTACCAGCGGTCTGCCTGAGGTGACGATGAAAGTCCTATCCAAATATATGCCGACAGCAAAGGTTATCACAAAAGCGTGGGAAGAAGCGGGCGTCAGAGTAAAACTTGAAGAGGTCCAGTCAATTCCTGCGAATTTTCAGATGTACCTGGGTGATTTTAACATGCCTCGCGATCCTGACCAATACTCGCTCTGGCACTCCAGTCAACCGTCAAATACGAATATCACACGATACAGTAATCTGAGAATTGATAAACTCCTCGAGGACGGACGTATCACGACTGACCAGGATGAGCGAATGGATATCTATGCAGATTTTCAAAAGTATCTCCTCGATGACTCCCCTGCTTCATTCCTCTACTTCCCCTATCTGTACACAGTGGAACGGAAATAGGCTGACATTAGTCATTCGTCTTTAGTCAGTAGTTCTTTGCTTTCATTCATCAATAAAAATATTGCTAAAGACTAGCGACTAAGGACTAAAGACATTCTCATCAACGGGCCAGTGCTGCTTTTGATCTGAGTTTGCGGTGGTAGGTGATCGCGAAGCGGTGCGCTTCATTCCGGATACGCATGATTAGTTTGAGTGCAGGCGTGTCTTTCGGAACTGAGACTTCGATGAAGTTCTCCTCATTCGTACCGTAAAGTTTTACAACAGACTGTGATACTGCCGTTTTCCGTGTCGGATCGAACGATGCTTGATCTGTCGGGATAATGATCGTCTCTTCCCGTTTCGCCAGTCCGATGATCGGAATGTTTATCTCCCTTTCTTTCAATGCGTTCATAACGGACGTGAGTTGGCCTTTCCCGCCGTCGACGACGAGTAGTTGCGGAGTGGGCCACTCGTCATGCCTCAGACGTCTCGTGAGCATCTCTTCCATCATCGCGAAATCGTTCGGTACACCGTCCTTTTTTATCTTAAATCGACGGTACTGCGAGGTATCGATCTCGCCATGCGTTAAGACGACGAGTGAACCTGTCGCGTGCGTTCCCTGGGTATTGGAGATGTCATAACACTCAATTCGCCCGAGTGAAGAAACGTCCAGACCGTTTGATGACAAAATCTCCTGCAAACCGTCAAGCTCTTCTTTTCTCAGATCTTCCCGGAGATTCGGGTTTACATCGTATTCAACCGGCCTCCTGAACGGCTCGGTAATCATGCTGAGTGCTGTGATGCGTTTCTGAAGTATAGATGCTTCCTCAAACTGCTCAGCTTTACTTGCAGCGTCCCGTTCTTTTTCAAGCTCCCCCATCAATTTTCGTGATTCTCCTTCAAAAATTCTGATGATATTTCGTATGTATTTTTTATATGTTTTTCGAAGCTCAGGCGTATCATGTACCGGCGGACAGACACAAAGTCCCAGATGGTTATACAGACAAATTCGTTTCGCGTGGTTTCGGGTCGTCAGAAACGGATAGATTCTCCGGAGCGTTTTGAGTACCATGCGGACTGATCCTGCGCTCGGGAACGGACCGTAGTAAAGCGACTTTTCATCATCGGCTCGTCGCTCGAGCATGATAGCAGGATAGGTATCGTTTACCGTAATCCGAACGTAGGGATACATTTTATCATCCGTCAATCTGATGTTGTATTTCGGCTTAAATTTTTTAATGTAGAACGCCTCAAGAAGCAGTGATTCAAGCTCTGACTCGACGACGGTCACGGTAATTGTTTTGATCTGTGAGACAAGTAATCTGGTCTTCTCACCCAGGAGATTCTTATTCGTGAAATATGACGATACACGGGCTTTGAGATCTTTTGCTTTCCCGACATACAGAATATTATTTTTTTCGTCGTGGAAACGGTATACGCCCGGATTTGATGGCAATGATAAATATGATGATGACGGAACTTCCAATAAATAATCCTCCGAGTACCGGTGCTGCCGGCATGATTACAGGCATAACTGACAGTGATTCATGATGGGTTATTCCTGCGACTTGTATTGTAAGATCCCTGATTCCGTTTGTCAAAACAGGCTGCCTTCTGAACGTTACCGGAAGCGTTACGCTACCGTAGGGGGGAACCGGCGGAACATCGATCTTCTGTTCGTTCGGGAAAAGTGTTGATGACGTGACTACCATCTGTTGTGGCTGTATCAGACCCTGACCGGTATTCGTGACAATGACACTACCCGTGATCGGGAGAAACGAGAGATAGGAATCACGAAAGACTGAAGACAGGTGCAGTTTTTCTGACGGACGTTCTTCCGGAAATGCGAACTCAACGTGCACGTCTTTTCCTTCATCTGACGCGTTATATTTATATCCCCCTGCAGCGATAGGATACTCACTGTCTGTTCC
>CAZOHC010000032.1:5442-11716 GCA_964579845.1 uncultured Gammaproteobacteria bacterium
TGAGAAATAATCGATACCGTCTGTTGTATTGCCCCATGTGGGATCAATCATTACCCATGTCTCCTGCTCGTAATCATAATATTCAGGCCATGCATGCAAAATATCTTTAACAAGTGAAAGCGGGCGTTGTTTATCGTTTTCTGTGTACGCATATCCGTTTACCTCACGTGCAGGAATCCCCGCAGCTCTGGCAATCGTGATAAACAGATCCGTAAACTCCAGGCAAACGGCTGATTCAGGGCTCTCTATGACGCCAAGTGCTCCGAGCCTGGGCTTACTGTCTGTTACCCGACTGAAATCGTACGAGAGTGTCTCAACGACGTAATCATAGATTGCTTCAGGCGTCTTCAGCTCGCGCGCTAACTCCTGGATCCTTTTATTTGAAACTTCCCAGTATCTATCCTCCCGAAGATACCGTCTCAAAGACTCCTCAGTCTCCGGTTGTTTCTTCGGCGTGAGTGAGAGATATGCTTTTCCTTTGACGATGACGTCAAACTGCTGGGAGGGAAGAAGCTCGTACTGCGCCAGCCAGTTTCCGTCGGCATCTATCGTGACATTGATCGGTTTCGGTTCGATCGATGAAAAAAACACCTCCTGATAATTCGTTGACGGAGGAAGCGCAATCTCTGTTCTGATCGGGATGATATTACTGTTTTTTAAATGATATGTCAGAAAGAAATTATATGCCTGTTCTTCACCGAACGCGAGCGAGATACCGCCTGCACCCAAATCTTCTCTGGTAAAATGCAGTTCAGGTCCGGCATGTTCGGGTTTGATAAACGATGCCTGACCGAAACTTTCAGGAACGATGACATCGACTGCGAACTCTGTAAACCGCTGCTGGTCTGCGATGCCGGGGATATTTACAGTCATACTGCTCCCCCGCTTCTTCGCAACATCTTTCGTATCAAATGTTACGGTGAACGGTAGCGTATTATCTTTCCCGACGACTCGTTTATTAAACGTGACGCCTATCTCATGCCCTTCTTCAGTTTTTCGAATCACCGGTGTGATAGCACCGTCAGGATCCCTCGCCTGTACGTTTTCGATTTCGTCAAAGCCGATATGAATTTTATATGATGACGCGTAGAACTGACTGGTAGAATTCGTCAGCGCGATGTCCAAAACGACATGCGTTATGCCTGCTTCATTGATCGTATACGTTACATCATACGCAGTCGTAAAATTATCAGATGCATAAGCAGGCCGAAAACCTGCAAGTGATACGTGAAAAGTTAGAACTGCTAAGAATACAATGAGGAATTTTTTCATTCCCTCAGTGTAGCTGAGTCAATAGGTTGGGGCAAGTATAAGGAGATGCGTCAGGTAAAATGTTGCTTGGTGAGCTGGTTAATTGGTTTTCTCCGATGAACGAGGTCGAAAAAAGAATTACTTTTTCAGGACTTTTTTCAGGAACTGACCGGTGTATGATTTTGTGTTCGCGGCGATTTGTTCCGGTGTACCTGTTGCGATAATCTGTCCGCCGTTTTCACCACCCTCAGGGCCGAGATCGATGATGTAATCAGCATTTTTAATCATATCCAGGTTGTGTTCGATAACGATAACAGAATTCCCTGAATCGACCAGTCTCCGCAGAACATACAGCAGTTTCTCCAGGTCTGCAAAGTGCAACCCTGTCGTCGGCTCATCCAGAATATAGAGCGCGTCACGTCCTCGTTTTGAGAGTTCTGTTGCGAGTTTGACGCGCTGTGCCTCACCGCCTGAGAGTGTCGGTGCTGGTTGCCCCAGACCGATATAGGAAAGCCCGACATCGTTGAGTGTTTCCATACGGTGATGGAGCCCGGGCAGGAACGAGAAGAAATCCTTTGCTTCCGCAACACTCATATCCAGCACATCAGCAATGCTTTTTCCGTTAAAGAGAATCTCGAGTGCTTCATTGTTGTACTGTTTTCCTTTACAGACATCACACTGCACATAGACATCAGGCAGGAACTGCATCTCTATTTTTATCTGCCCTTCACCTTCACATTCTTCACATCTTCCTCCTTTGACATTAAAAGAGAATCGACCGGGACCATACCCCCGCATTTTTGCTTCTTTTGTCGAAGCAAAGATATCACGGATATAGGTAAATGCACCGGTGTAGGTTGCAGGGTTACTTCTCGGGGTTCTGCCGATCGGCGTCTGGTCGATGGCAAAGACATTTTTAATCCGTTCATACCCTTCAATTGATTCGAATGCACCAGGTTTCTGTCTATGATACGGGTTCAGTTTCTGCATCAGTCCGTGATACAGGATATCGTTTACGAGTGTTGACTTACCACTTCCTGAAACACCGGTCACGACAACCAGTTTATGAAGAGGAAATGTCACATCAATGTTCTTCAGATTATGTTCACTCGCACCCATGAGGCGGACTTCTTTCGGTCCGTCGTCATCCCGAAACGGATTCTGTCTTTTGCCTGCAGGTTGAGGCAGCGGTACATTTGAAGGTTCAACACGGATTTTTTTCTTTCCTGACAGATACTGTCCGGTTACGGAGTTAGGGTCTTTTTTAATTTCATCAATCGTCCCCTGTGCGACGATCTTCCCGCCGTTGATCCCTGCGCCCGGGCCGAAATCATAAATATAGTCTGATGCCTGCATTGTATCTTCATCGTGTTCGACCACAAGTACCGTATTTCCGAGTTCTTTCAGTTTTACCAGCGTCTCAATAAGCCTGGTGTTATCGCGCTGATGCAGACCGATTGACGGCTCATCAAGGACATACAAGACACCGGTCAACCCTGACCCGATCTGTGAAGCCAAACGAATACGCTGTGCCTCACCGCCTGCCAGTGTCGCTGCAGTACGGGAAAGTGTGAGATATTCAAGTCCGACATCGACTAGAAATTTCAATCGCTCTGTGATCTCTTTCAGAATTAATCGTCCGATCTCCATTTCCCGGTCATTGAGTGACGTTGTCAGATCTGTCATAAATGTGTATGCTTTCCCGATCGGCATGGTACTGACTTCCATAATTGATTTATCAGCAACAGTCACAGAAAGTGCTTCTTTTTTCAACCTCGAACCGTTACACGCAGCACAGGTGTCATATCGCATGAATTTCTCAATCTGCGTTTTCACGAATTGCGATTCAGATTCCATGTACTTTCGCTTCAGCTCCGATGACAGACCTCGATACGGTTCACGGATTTTTGTCTGACTCCCCCATCTATTCTCACCTGTTACTTCGTATTCTTTATCACCGGTACCTGAGAGCAGTAATTCTTTTTTCTCATTATCCATCTCACCTAACTTCACATTCAACGGGATATCATTCTCACTACAAAATGTTTTAAACGTTCTGGAGAACCAGGTATCATTCGATGTGAGGTTGAAAAACGGGAGGATGCCGCCCTCATTAATCGAGAGATTATCATTAAAGACCAACTCACGGTCAATATTTAACACTTTTCCGATACCTGAACACTCAGGACACGCACCGTGCGGTGTGTTGAATGAAAAAATTCTGGGTTCGACTTCAGGAAGTGAGATATTATCAACAGGACAAGCAAACTTCTCTGAGAAGAGAATATCTTCCATCTCTTTCGGATACTCAGGCAGCTCGAATGACGCGTCGTGAATAACAGACACGATCATCTCACCGTCACCGAATTGGAGTGCCTGCTCGACGTCTGTTGCGACACGGACACGGTCAGTTTCTTTCGTTAACGTGATCGAATCAATAACCAGCTCGATAGTGTGCTTGTTCGTCTTGATGAGCACGAAGTCATCATCAAGTGATTTCACGACTCCGTCAACACGAACTTTTCGGTATCCTCGCTTCCTCAGACTCGCGAAGAGATCAGTATACTCGCCTTTTCTGTCTTTGACGAGCGGCGCGAGAATCAGAATACGAAACGGCGTATTCCCGGGCTGTGCATGTGACTCCAGAAGTTTATAGATATTGTTCGTGATCTGGTCTTTTGATTGTCTTTCTATTTCCCGTCCGCAGATCGGACAGTGGGGGTGACCGATACGTGCAAACAACAGACGAAGGTAGTCATAGATTTCAGTCACCGTACCGACGGTCGAGCGCGGATTATGGCTGGTAGATTTCTGATCAATCGAGATAGCAGGTGAGAGACCTTCGATGAGGTCAACATCAGGCTTTTTCATCGTTCCTAAAAACTGCCTGGCATAGGAAGATAGACTTTCGACATATCGTCGTTGTCCTTCTGCATAGACCGTATCGAATGCAAGTGATGATTTCCCACTACCGGATAACCCGGTTAAAACCACCAATTTATTCTTCGGGATATCCAGGTCGATGTTTTTGAGATTGTGCTCACGGGCACCTTTAATTTTTATGTAATCCATAGTTTGCGGTATGAGGTTCAACCAAGCAACAATTATAGTGGAAATACGCCTGAGAAGCAATCGAAATACGCTACTGCTAAGCAAGAATACCGTAAGAAAAATCAGCAATGGAAGCTACCTTACTTGATTGGAGACATAATATAGGATATAATGCCGGGATATGTGAACGTGACTCTGTATGTCACTTCACAGCACGTTGAAAAGCAAGGTATGGACAGTCACCTCATCGGTGACTGCAAACTAACAACCGGGTAACCCCGGAAGGAGGGCATTTCGTGACTCCATATACGAGGAAAAAATTTCTTCTCGTCCTCATAGCTTTCTTCGCTTCGTTTTTGAGTGTGTTCTTTCCCTCTGTGGAAGGTTCCGATGCTCAGAAGCAGAAAAAGAAGCGACTGAGAAGAAATCAGAGGAGGAAGAGGAAGCGCTCGAATCGGAAACGGCGCAGGCCGAAGAAGAAACAGCCTGCAAAACGCAAAAAGGCTGGAAAGAAGAAGCGAAAAAAGAACCCCAAGAAGAAAAAGAAGCGACCACAAATCAGGTTCAGGCTTGTCTCGATCTTCGAGATGACGCCTGCACAGTGGAGTCGCTTCATTGCTGCGGTGCAGAAGTTGAAGGAGAACGGTGGGTATGACGATCTCGTCATGCTCCACAACCGTTCCATGGCAATCGGTCACCGCCACGAACGTATCTGGCCGTGGCACCGTGGGCTGATCTACATGTTCTATGCCCGATTGCGAGCGATCGACTCAGGCCTGACGGTATTCCCGTACTGGCCTGCCGACCACCCAATGGCTCAACAGATCTTCAACCCGAACTTCCACGCCTTTGTGGGCGGGAACGGAGATCCGAACAACGAGTACCGGGTTATGGACGGACCGATGGCGAACTGGCCGGTCATTGACCCGAGAACACTCCGGTACCGCGAGGCTCCAGGAGTCAAGCGGAATCTTGATATGGCCTGGCTACCGAGCCAAGGACATGTCAACGGTCTGCTCGGCATCGGAGCCTACCGGAACTTCTGGTGGCGTATGGAAGAGAATCCGCATGACTTCATCCATTCATTCGTGATTGGTGGAGACATGTCGGCAGGAACCTCGCCGTCAGACATCGTGTTCTGGCTCCTGCACGGCTGGCTGGATGTTGTATACAACTTCTGGCAAGTTCGCCACGGCAGGACAAACTATTCCGGCAATCCGAGCGAACGGATGCGGAATATCGCCGGTACTCCGATCGCGAGTTCGCTTTTCAACCCTCGTGATAAGCACTACGGCTACCAATGGTACACCATGGGAAGCCAATCACTCAGTGCTGCAAGCAGAGGGATCGAATCGTTCTCGGTCGGGACGAATCCACCTCACCAGTCTGATCTGGTCGTTCAGTACATGAAGGACGGATCGATTATGGTGGGTGATGCCCACTTCGGGCCGGAATGGTTCCACCCGAACGATGACGGAACCGTGACGTTCGGACCTCTCATGTACGGAAGGTACCGCTGGGAGGACATCGGGTATGCGATTGCATTCGCAATCGATACGGGGATTATTCCCCCTGACGGAGGGTCTATGCACCACCACTAGTCGCTAGAAATAGCGATCAGGGAAAACAAGGTTGTTAGTGTGTCGGAAATGAGATAAAGATGAGATGTCTGCTCTATATTGCTGAGCTGATACTTTTTCTTTGTTTTCTTTTCGGAACACTTCCATACCTTGTTTTCCCTCATCCATTTCTCACGCCCCGGATAGTTCAGCACCACGATAAACCTCTTACACGTTCTTTAATCTTTTCTGGTAGACTCTCTCCTCGCCGACGTCATAACGGAACCTCATAGGAACCGTCCCAGCGTCTGGGCGACGTGTCCGTGTTTAGTAGCCCTGGAGGAGATCATGTCCGGCAGAAACATTCACGAAACAGTGAATGAGTACTTCCAGTTGATTATCAAATCAGAGGC
>CAZOHC010000032.1:11726-13397 GCA_964579845.1 uncultured Gammaproteobacteria bacterium
AACATAGAGTTTCTCGATTTTCTCATTAAACGGCTGCAGATGCACCGTGAACGAATGGTAGCACTCCGCGGGGAGCGCCTTGTCGAGTTTGACGCACTTCCCTCACTTCCGGTTTTCGGAAAGTCAGGCATAACGGTCAGATTTTCACCTGATCGATTCTATGTCGTTCAAAGTAGTGCACCTTCATATGCTCACGTTCAGCTTCCGAAGGTGACAACTCTGAGAGCAACTCCGGAAGAACTACTGCAGTATATCGAGGAAGGGAGCGCAAAAACAGACGATTTTCAGTTGCGTATCGTCGGAGAGATCGGTGTCATGCAGGTCGAATGCGTCGAGATTACAATCATCGACCAAAAAGACAGCATGCTCTCACACCCGATCCACATCCAGAAATCCAGTCTTATAAAGCTGCTTCGTAGCATTACTAAACAGGTCTGACTACAGGCGCTGCGGGTATACCGCAGCGCCTGATTACTGGTTACAGAGACAGTATCGATGAAATTTTTATGCATAATTTATCTGTAAAAAAGCTAGGATTTCTTGCTATAATCGCAGAAAGTATGAGCATAGACAAAGAAGAACTAAAAAAGGCAAGAGAATTTTTAGATGAGCATTTTTCTAGGATTAAAGAGTGGAGCTTAGGAGATATTAAAAAGGCTTGCAGAATTAGAACTGATGGCACTTGCGAAGATAATGGTGCATTAGTCGGTGCTTTTATACTTTGGTGCTGTGCAATCGACTATTTTGGGGGGTTACTCACTGCGAATCATAACAAGGGAGGAACCAAAAGACCAAGATACGAAATGTTTGTAAATAAATATTTATCGCGATATGGGAAATACGATTATGAAAAACTAGAAGAATTGCGCTGGTCACTTCTACACTTCTACTCGCCGCACCACTTTGCGCTAGAACATGACCCAAAACTTACTATGTACCACCTGAAAAAATCAAACGTTGGTTGTATTCTTCACTTGGGTAAAAGTATAGAAGATTTAGAAAGAGCAGTGGAAGATTATACGAATGACATGAACAAGAGTCCTCAGTTACAAATAAATGCTTGGAAGTACTGGAACAAGCATCCGATTATTAGACCTCTCAACTTTGAAAAAATTAAATACACAGATGAGGATTGTGACTAAAATCGCAAAGTGTTTTTTTTGGTTAAGTGAAAGAAATACTTAAATATTGAACCGGACAGTCCCTAAAGGATCTAGGTGAGCATGCTCACCATGAGATTCGCTCTTCGAGCGAACCTGACTAACTTATTACTAAAAATCCTGAACGCAAGGTCCAGGATTTTTACTAGTGAGCCGGACAGGATTCGAACCTGTGACCAAGAGCTTAAAAGGCTCCTGCTCTACCGCTGAGCTACCGGCCCCTGTCCGCCATTGTCTGCGACTGCAGGCGCTGACAGGCGGGCCATCAACACCTCTGTTTAAAGTCGATTCTTCAAATAATTCCTACCGAATCCACTTTTTAGATACTTTTCCCGACTTATTGCTTTATCCTCAGATAAACAAGCTTCGTAATAAATCAACACGAGCGGTTTTCTCTTTGCAGTGGACTCAACTGATCCTTTGTTATGTTCAATGAACCTTTTTCTTAAGTCTTTTGTGAATCCAATGTAAAGATTATTATCTACAGTACTTCTTAAAACATATGTATAAT
>CAZOHC010000033.1:0-12388 GCA_964579845.1 uncultured Gammaproteobacteria bacterium
ATTCTAGTAATGCTACTATGGATATGGCAAGTCAAACTGTTTTGGTTCGATAGTAGTCTATCTTATCTTTTAGGGCTATTTTTTCTTGCATTATGTCCCATATTATTAATCATAAATTTTGAAAATAGTGCTGAGAGGTCTGCAAATTTAGCATATATTTTTCTTATCCTTGGAACTGCACATGGACTTCTTGAGATGTTTGGAAAAACAAACTCAAAAATTAACTATGAAGCATTTTTATCTGAAAATTATTCGCAAATTAAACTTCATTTGAACAGAATTAAAAAATAAGAAGTTCATCGCTATGAGAATAGTAAGAATGTTGTATTTTTATAGGGTATCTATCAGAGAAATTACTTTCTAGTATAACCTACTTTCGAAGTCGAAAACACCTTATATCTCTGCCTCTGCTGATAGTGATTTCGCTTTTTCTTCACTTTGAGAATTCACTGAGCTTTGTGTTTGGCGATGATTATAATAGCTTTGTCAGAGCTTATTTCATGGAGCAGGGAAGAGGGCTCTATGCTAAGATATTATTCTCTTCATATGTATGATATTTCTTTTACTTAGAATGGAAGACTTTGCAGAGAAATCAGCAATCTGGGTCTATATGTTTCTGCTTATAGGCACAATTCAGGGACTCGTTGAGTATAAAATTGGTAGGTATTCTAAGTATGACTATAAGCATGTCTTACCTCGCCTAATGATGAAAGAAAAATAACACAGGTAAGCTCATTAATATGATAAAATAATCATATTATGTTGAGTATTGTCGTTCCGGTTTTTAATGAAGAGGAAAGCCTTCTGGTTTTTTATGATGAGCTGACGAAAGAGCTGAAAAAGATAGGTGGGCGTTATGAGATCGTTTTTATAGATGATGGCTCAACAGATACCTCTCTCGAGTTATTAAAAGGTCTCGAGAAAAAAGATAACCAGATCCGAATTTTCTCATTCCGTAAAAACTCCGGTAAAGCAGAAGCACTCAGCCTCGGTTTTCAAAAAGCAAATGGATCTATCGTGATCACGATGGATGCTGATCTGCAGGATCAGCCATCTGATATTCCGCTTTTCCTCGCAAAACATAAAGAAGATATCGATGTCGTCTGTGGCTGGCGTAAAAATCGCAAGGATACATCGAAAATGAAAATAATTTCACAGCTTTTTAACAAAGTAGTACACAAGGCTTTTGATGTTCCGGTTCATGACTATAACTGCGGTTTCAAACTTTACACATCAGAAGCTGCGAAAAGTCTCAACCTCTATGGCGGACAGCACCGCTTTATTCCGGCACTCATCGCTGAGGAAGGATTCAGTATCGGAGAAGTAGTCGTTCATCATGTGCCGAGACAGTTCGGGTACTCAAAGTACGGTTTTTCAAAAGTATTTAAGGATTTACCGGATATGTTTTCTATGCTTTTTCTCCTGAAGTATCGAAAACGACCGCTTCATTTTTTCGGAACAGTCGGAGGTGGAAGTATGGTTATCGGTGCAGTAATTCTCTCGTATCTGGCGTTATATAAACTGTTTACAGGTGCTGCAATAGGAGGGAGACCGCTGCTGCTTTTCGGTGTTCTCTTCTTCCTCGCCGGGTTACAAATTTTCTTCACTGGTTTCATAGCCGAGCTGATCACGAACCAAACCCAGCGAGCTACTTCGTTTAGATTGAAATACGCCTCCAATGATAAGAAGGATTAGGTGTTAGCAGCGTTATACGGTTACGATGCTCGTATCGTGAGTGGTTTATCGGTTACGAAAAGGACGATAGACTTAACCCAAGATCGATACGGGATTCGCTACCGTGATACGCCTCACGAAAACTAAACTATGAAAATCGGTATTGATATCTCACAGACTGCGTATACAGGTACGGGAGTGGCAAATTACCTCACGAAATTGGTTGAACACCTTATCGCGGTTGATGAGCAGAATGAATATATCCTGTTCTATTCTTCTCTGCGAAGTGAATTTCAAATTTCTAATTTCAAATTTCTAATTTCTAATGAAAGAGTGAAGATTAAACAGTTTAAATTTCCTCCGAAACTTCTTGAACTTCTCTGGAATAAGTTGCATATCATGCCTATTGAGACACTGATCGGTGATGTCGATATCTTTATCACATCCGATTGGACTGAACCGCCTGCGAGAAAGGCGAAAAAAGTAACCGTTCTCTATGATCTCATCGTCTATAAATATCCTGAAGAAACCGATTCAGGCATTATCAAAACGCAAAAAAGAAAACTTGCCTGGGTGAAAAAAGAATCCGATTCAATCCTCTGTATCTCAGAAGCGACGAAAAAGGACGCGGTGGAGATTCTCGAATTTGACGAGGCGAAGCTCCACGTTGTGTATCCAGGGTTTTCACTATCAACATAGTATAAAGGGAGTGTGTGGACAGGTTAAAAAGTTAAAAGGTTAACGGGTTCACGAGTTTAGGAATAAGTATGAAAATTAGTGCTTTTACTGATCTTGATATTTGGAAATTGGGTATTGATGTTACAGTTGCTATTTATAAAATTACTAGGAATAATGAATTTAGAAAAGATTTTGGTCTCGTTGACCAGATAAGAAGAGCAATAGTGTCGGTAAGTTCTAACATAGCAGAAGGTTTTGAAAGGAATAACAATAATGAGTTTATTCAGTACTTAAGAGTTGCAAAAGGTTCAGCAGGAGAAGTCCGAACGCAATTGATCATTGCATTTAGGCTCGGATATATTTCACAGCAAGAATATAGTGAGCTTGAGGATAAACTTATTCTCCTTTCAAGTAAAATAGGAAACTTTCTCACATACCTCACTAAAAAAAAGAAAAGTAAAGAATTTACAACACGTTAACGTTTTAACCCGTTAACTTTTTAACTAAATACTTATGATAAAAATCGGTATCGATGGAAATGAGGCAAATACAGGGAAGAATGTAGGAATTGGGGAGTTTGCTTCAGAATTGCTGTCGCAATTCGAGAAATTTCAAATTTCAAATTTCAAATTTCAAATTTTCTTAAAAAGTATTCCGATTGATAATCTGCCTGCGGAGCGGGAGGGGTGGAAATATTTTGTTTTCGGACCGAAAAAACTTTGGACGCAGATTGCTCTTCCGATGAAATTGTTTTCGATGAGGAAAAAACCTGATGTTTTCTTCACTCCTTCACATTATGCACCCCGATTTTCACCGGTTCCGACTGTTATATCTATCATGGATCTCGCGTATCTTCGCTTTCCTGAGTATTTCGCAAAGCGAGACCTTAAACAGTTGACGAGCTGGACTGAGTATTCGGTCAAAAAAGCTGCTCATATCATTACCATCAGTAACTCATCAAAAAATGATATAATCAAGCTATACGGTGTGCCTGAGTCAAAGGTAAGTGTCGTGTATCCAGGTATCAAGCAGATAACATCGCTTGAACCGCACATTTACGGTATGAATGAACTTATCAGCAAATATCATATCTCTGAAAACTATATCCTCTCCGTCGGTACCCTCCAGCCCCGAAAAAATACAGCAAGACTGATTGAGGCATTCGCGAAAGTTGTAAAGCTTTATTCTTCGAGCGAAGCAAAGCGTAGTCGAGAAGCATCACGAGCTGATAGTTCTCGACTGCGCTCGAACAATAATTTGGAGCTTGTTATTGTGGGGAAGAAGGGGTGGCTGTATGAGGAGATTCTAAGTGCACCTGAGAAATTCGGTGTCGCAGATCGGGTAAAGTTTCTCGATTTTGTTCCAGATGATGATCTGGCAGAACTGTATAAGAACGCGCAGTTTTATGTCCTTCCGAGTCTGTATGAAGGATTCGGATTGCCTGTGCTTGAGGCAATGAAATATGACTGTCCTGTTATCACCAGCGATATCTCGAGTCTACCTGAAGCAGCAGGCGATGCAGCACTGTATGTGAATCCTGAAAGTGTTGATGATATCGCAGCCAAGATGGGAAAACTGCTTGAAGATAAAAAGCTCAGACAGGATTTGATCAAAAAAGGTCGCGAGCAAATTAAAAAATTCAGTTGGGAAAAATCTGCCAAGGAGACACTTGAGATACTTAAAATGGTAGGGGATAAGAGTTAATCGGTATCGATGCTCGCAATGCCACCCGTAGGATGGTATCGTGAGGAGGTATTCGTTTATCGTAAAAACCGTTTGACGCAACCTTTTTCGATACCAGCTTCGAAACCATAAGACGCTAAACTAACTATGAAACGAGCTAAGAGGAGAATAAAAACTGTTTGGAAAGAATTTGTTGTGATGTTACTTCACTTCGTCGGTTGTGTTCCGTCACATTATGTCAGGCGATTTTTTTATCGTTTGGCAGGCATGAAGATAGGATCCGGTTCGACGATTCATACCCATGCGCGATTCTATGATCCGTCACATATTCGTATCGGTATAGATACTATTATCGGTGAAGGGGCTGTGCTCGATGGACGGGATGACTTAATCATCGGTGATCACGTTGATATCGCATCTGAGGTTATGATCTATAACGCGCAACACGATATCAATGATCGGAATTTTAAGGCTGAGAATGATGAAGTTGAGATCGGAGACTATGTTTTCATCGGCCCTCGGGCGATTATTCTCCCCGGTGTGAAAATCGGAAAAGGTGCGATCGTCGGTGCAGGGGCCGTCGTGACGAAAGATGTCGAGGAATTTACTATCGTCGGAGGAGTTCCCGCAAAAGAAATCGGGAAACGCGATCTGAAAGATCCGGATTATACATTAGGGCGCGCAGCGTGGTTCCGGTGAGTATGGTGAGGCGGCGAAAGGTGTCGAAACCCGTATCGTGAGGCGTTTGACAGTTACGTGTGTTGACGAAAGTCGAAACCGTATTTCGATACCATCCTACGGGTGGCATTGCTAGCTTCAAAACTATATAACATATGACGATATCAATGCTCTCAAACTCATAAACATTAACAAAGTTATTCCTCATGATTACTACTTCGATTATTATTCTCAGCTATAACACTGCTTCGCTTTTGGAATCGTGTCTTATCTCGCTCTTCAAACATATCACGACATCTGATTGTGAAGTTATCGTTGTTGATAATGATTCAACTGATGACAGTGTTCGGATGGTAAAGAAAGCATTTCCTCAGGTACGATTAATAGAGAATAAGGACAATGTCGGATTTGCTGCCGGTTGTAATATCGGTGCGAAAAAAGCGAAAGGGGAATTCCTTCTCTTCCTGAATTCCGATACGGAGCTTTTTGAAAACACCCCTGAAAAAATGATGCGTGTGTTCAGATCATATGAAAATGCTGCTGTTGTCGGGGGAATGCTTGAAAATAAAGACGGGACACTGCAGAGGTCGCACGGATCATTCTATGATCTCGGAAATGTGGTAAACATGCTCTTCGGAGGAGATAAAGCGGAGATGAAGCGCTTTACGAATAATGCAGTTCAGAGTGTTGACTGGGTTAACGGCGGCCTGATGATGGTAAAAAAAGATATCTTTGAAAAACTAGGCGGGTTCGATACGGATTACTTTATGTATGTTGAGGATATGGAATTTTGTTATCGAATGTACCTGCATGGCTACGGAGTCTATATAGACCCGTCTTCATCTGTCACACATATCGGGCAGGGAAGCTCGGATCGGACATTTGCGATAACGCAGATTTACAAAGGCTTGCTGCTCTTTTACAAAAAGCATAAAAACAAGCTACAATATATAGTGTTGCTTTTCCTTCTACGAGTGAAAGCATACGGCTGTATCCTGATTGGCATAATAACAGGCCGTAGACAGTTAGTTAAAACGTATAAAACAGCAATAAAATCACTATGAATATTTTTCGATTTATCCGAAACAACGCTTTTTTATCAATCGCACTTTTTTTCCTGGCCTTTATTCCGCTCTATCCGAAGTTACCGATTTTGGATGTTGCGCATACGTGGGTTTATATACGAATTGAAGACTTCTTGGTCGCACTTGCAGCAGGATTTTTTCTGATACAGCTGTTCAGGAAAAAAGTAACGCTGAAAACACCGCTGACATTGCCTATCATCATATTCTGGATAGTCGGTGCTGTTTCGACGCTGCACGCAGCTTTCTTTCTCTCGTCACAGATAGCCGGATTTTTTCCTCAGATAGCGCTCCTCCATTATCTGAGACATATCGAGTACCTCTTGCTCTTTTTCATCGGGTTTGCCGCTGTGAAAGATAGGAAACAGGTGACCCCGGTTGTTATAACAATTGCGGTGACAGTACTCTTGGTTGTTCTTTACGGATTGGGGCAACGATATCTGGGATTTCCTGCCTTTCTCACGATGAACGAAGAGTTTGCAAAGGGTATTCCTCTGCGTCTTTCAGCGCTCTCACGTGTGCCGTCAACGTTTGCCGGACATTATGACCTCGCTGCATATCTCATCATCATGATTCCGGTTCTGGGAAGTATGATCTTTGCCTACAAAAAATGGTGGGCGAAAATATTCTTTTTTCTCACGGCAACATCTGCATTAGTGCTCCTCATGATGACAGCCTCCCGTGTCTCCTTCGTTGTCTATCTCGTTGCGATAACGGTATTACTGGTGTTACAGAAGCAGAAAAAATTTATTCTGCCGGTCATTATCGCGAGTATTATCCTCCTGCAGGGTTTCCAAGGCTTATCACAGCGGTTCGCGAGTACGATAACACAGGTCGATTTGGTCGTTGATGCCAGGACAGGGGAAGCGATCGGAATAGCTGAAGATTACCATGAGGGACGGGATATTGTTCTGAAAGATGAAGAATCAACAGGGGAGAATCTACCGCAAGGATCAAAGTATATTAACATTCCCACGAACCGAGGAGAGCAGGAAAATACTGAACTTTACTCAAGGAGTCAGTTAAAAGACGGAAGTGGCCAGATGATCGGAAAATCCGGGAATGTTATCGTCAAAAAAGCATTTGCCTATGACGTTTCGTATACGACCAGGCTTCAGGGCACATGGCCTCGAGCGATCGATGCGCTCAAGCGTAACTATCTACTAGGAAGCGGATATTCATCTATCAGTATAGCCAGTGATAACAATTATCTCAGGATTTTGGGAGAAATCGGAATCGTCGGATTTCTGAGTTTCTCGGCTATTTTTCTGATGTTTTTTATCTATATCTGGAAAATTCTTCCGAAGGTTGAGAACAAACAAGTCAGAAGTTTTGCACTGGGGGTTGCTGCAGGTGTTTTCGGATTAATGTTAAATGCTATTCTTATTGACGTTTTTGAAGCCTCAAAAGTGGCTTTTGTCCTCTGGACTTTGGTAGGAATAACGGTAGGATTGCTTCACCTTTATGAAAAAGAGCGTATTGATTTCGTAAAAGAAATGAAGAAGATCTTTCTCTCTGTGCCGGCGCTACTTTTTTACCTCTTCGGACTCGGCTTATTCATATTTTCCCCAAGCTTCTCAAACTACTTTGTCGGTGATGATTTCACCTGGCTCAGGTGGGCTGCTGATTGTCAATTTACATCAAAAACGTGTTTGACACCCGTGCAGACAGTTGTCGGGTACTTTACTGATGCACATAATTTCTTCTATCGTCCTGGTACAAAATTATATTTCTTTATCATGTTTCCTTTTTTTGAAATTTTTCCGTCTACCTATCATTTTGTTTCGTTTATCCTGCATCTATTCGCGACAACCTTAGTCTTCTTTATCCTGCATAAAATACTCGGTAGCAGACTCTTTTCCTACATAGGTGCTGCGCTTTTTATGGTACTGAGTGTTCATGCAGAAGCAGTGTATTGGATATCAGTAACAGGGCATTTAGTCGCTTATAATGCTGTCCTCTTTGCATTCTTGATGTTTCTCTATTGGCGAGAAAATCGAAAAAAGACTTTATTTGCACTTATCACGATCAGTCTCTTTCTCGCCACGTTGTTTTATGAGTTTGCTGTTGTCGGCCCACTCCTCCTCATCGGATATGATCTGATACACGAGAAACGCTTTAGCTTCTCGCTTTTGAAAGAAAAATGGTATTACGCTTTCTTCCTCCTCCTGATACCGATTTACTACCTGATGAGAACACTTTCGAACAGTTTCTGGATGCAGGGTGATTATAGCTACAGTCTGATAGATCTTCCGTTTAATATTGCAGGAAACACACTCGGCTATCTCCTGATCACGTTGTTCGGAACATCAACGCTTGGTTGGTATGCTGCACTGAGAACGTTTGCTGTTCAAAACATTCCGTTGACGATTATAGTGCTCTTGATCGCTTCAGCAGGCATTGTCTGGGGATACGTTGCATTCAGGAAATTTTTTGCTACGGAAGACAAGAAGATTGTTCTGACTTCAGTACTTCTCTTTCTGGTTCCGCTCATACCGTTCATAGGTTTCGGTAATATTTCACCACGATACGTCTATGTCAGTGCTGTCGGTGTCATTTTATTCTTGATGTTTCTCCTGATGAAGTTGTATAGCAAAGCAGCGATAATGCATAAATCGGTAGTATTGGTCGGTATATTCATTGCTGTTGTGGGTTATGGTTATTTTCACATCACAGAGTTGAAGCGGATAAATGAAGACTGGCGTCAAGCAGGCGAAATCTCAAGCAGTACGTTAACCGATCTAAGCCTCACGTATACGGAGCCCGGATCATTACCGAGAAAGCCGGTATTTTATTTCGTCAATGTTCCGGTTAAACATGGTGAGGCGTGGGTGTTTCCTGTAGGACTGAGTGATGCGATGTGGTTTACGTTCAGAGAAACGCCTGTCACCGTGAAGCAGACATCCTCTCTGGATGAGGCTTTTACGGCAGCTCAGCAATTGAAATCAGTGCTTGTTTTTGAGTTTTTGCCAGACGGAAGCGTTGTTCTCGTTAATAAAAATCCGGAGCCTACTCGACAGAATGAATAAGGAAAGACTGCATACACTACTCCCGCTCGTATTGATTCTTATTTTTGCTTTTGTTGTCAGGCTCTATGGTTTCACTTCGCCTATTGCTGACTGGCATTCCTGGCGCCAGGCAGATACATCTGCTGTTTCCCGTAATTTTATTCAGCATGGATTTGATGTGTTGTATCCCCGATTTGACGACCTTTCAAATGTTCCATCGGGATTTGATAATCCGAATGGGTACCGATTTGTCGAGTTTCCGATCTATAATGTGTTCCAGGCGGGATTATTCTGGATCTTCGGGGGTTTTACTATCGAGCAGTGGGGCAGAATTGTGACAATCATATCATCACTTTTTTCAATCGTGATGCTTTATCTGCTCTTTACGAAATACGGTAATCGGAAAATAGGGCTGATCACGGCATTTTTCTATGCGTTCTTACCGTTTAATATTTACTACGGCCGTGTTATTTTGCCTGATCCTACGATGGTTGCCGCAATTCTGGGAGGAATCTATTTTTTCGACCTTTGGGTCGAAAAAAGCAACACGTATACAGTATCGCGTATACAGTATTGGAACTTTTTCCTTTTATCCTTGTTATTTACCGCAAGTGCGCTTCTCCTTAAGCCGTATGCGATCTTCTTTACGCTACCGATGGTCTACCTGGCATGGAAGAGATGGGGCATTTCGTTTCTTACAAAGTGGCAACTGTGGCTTTTTATGATAGTAAGTATTGCACCGCTTCTGTTTTGGCGGCAGTGGATGACGCAGTTTCCTGAAGGAATTCCGGTGAATGAGTGGTTAATGAACGGGAACGGTATCAGATTTCGTCCTGCATTCTTCCGGTGGATGGTTTATGAGCGTGTGACGAAGTTAATCTCCGGATATGTCGGACTCTTTTTTCTGATTCCGGGAATTATCTTAGCGCTACGACAAAAACACGCAGGATTTTTTCTGGCATTTATAATCAGTTCAGTACTGTATGTTACGGTATTTGCAACCGGTAATGTGCAGCACGATTATTACCAGATTTTAGTCATGCCGACAATTGCAATGCTCTTTGGACTCGGCGGATATGCAATACTCCATCTGAACCAGTATAGGAAATATCTCGGATCAGTACTCTTTGTACTTCTCAGCATTGGTACATGCTATTTCGGTTGGCGGCAAATACAGGGGTATTTTAATATAAATAACCCCGTTATGATTACAGCAGGTAAGGCGGTTGAAGCGAACACGAAACCTGAAGATAAGGTAATCGCCTTATATGACGGTGATACATCATTTCTCTACCAGACAAATCGGCAAGGATGGGCAAGTTTTCAGGATCCTTTACCCGAGATGATTGAGAAAGGAGCTAACTATCTGGTACAGCTTCATCCGACACCCGGCGATATCACGCTCTACGAAACAGAGTATACTATAGTTGCCTCATCATCAGGATTTGTCGTCGTAAAGCTAGAATAATATGAAAATTCTTTTTTTCACCTATGATGTACCGTATCCGACAACAAGCGGGGGAAAAGTCAGGGCGTTCAATCTGCTGAAGTATAGCCACAGGCGGGGAGATGAACTGCATCTGTTCTCATTCTCGCGCGGTGAGTATGATGCCCGGGCTCTTGATGAACTGAAAGATATCGGCGTAAAAGAAATAACTGTTTTCCCCCGACGAAAAGTTCGTGATATTCGAAATGCAAAAACGTTTCTGACAGGTAAATCGCTTTTCCATATCCTGTACTACGATAAGCAGGTGGCTCAGGCATTATCGTCATATGTGAAAGATAACGGAATAGCAATTGTTCACTTCGAATCATTTTATACTGCGTGTTACATGAATGATGCATTAGCCAAACAAGGGGTAAAACAAATCTATGGATCAGAAAATATAGAACATCGTCTCTATGAAGATTATGTGAAGCATAAGGTTCCGTTTCTTTTCAAACCTGGTTTCCAAGAGCAGGCAAGACGAATAAAACGGGAAGAGATAGATATCGCACGTCGTTCGGATTTGGTACTCGCTGTCACTCAAACTGAGAAATCATTTTTTTCAAACATTTCTGATAAGCCTGTGACGGTTATTGAAAACGGTGTCTCACTGAAGGAATTTGCCTACCAGGAGCGCCTGAGAAAGAAAGAGCAAACAATACTCTTTGTCGGTAACTTTGACTATTTTCCGAACCTGGATGCGGTAAATTTCTTCTACCACCGGGTATTTACCCGATTACAAGACAGAAATGTGACATTCAGTATCATCGGTAAAGGATCAGAACAATTTCGTGCATTCTCAGATCCACGGGTAAAGACAACTGAGTTTATTACAGACATCAAAGTCGCCTATTATGAAGCCGATATATTTGTTTCACCGATTGCTATCGGGGGAGGGACAAACTTTAAAATTCTGGAGGCGATGGCAACCGGTCTTCCTGTTGTGACATTTTCTGACAGAATTAAAGACATCGGTGCGGTAAAAGATCGTGATGTTTTAGTCGGCAACGACCCTGACTCATTCTTGAAACAAGTAGAACGACTTCTGGATGATCACACACTTGCAAAGAAACTCGGTGTCCATGCCAGAAAAGTGATCGAGGAAAAATACTCCTGGGAGGTTATCGGCGGCAAGCTACATACTGCCTGGAAAGAACTGTATGAAAAACATTGATATCTCAATTATTATCGTAAATTATAATGCCTCAGCATTTCTTCGTGAGTGCTTACAATCACTGCAAAAAACAAAACCAAGTGCGTTGACGACTGAGGTCATCGTTGTTGATAATGCCTCAACTGATGATTCTGTTGCCATGATTCGAAAAGATTTTCGTGATGTGACAGTAATTGCAAGTAACGAGAACCTCGGCTTTTCCCGCGGTAATAATGTCGGTTTGGCAAAGTCACGGGGTCGGTATGTGCTTTTTCTGAATCCCGATACAGGTATGGAAAAAAACGTCCTTGAGACGATCACAGCATTTATGGATAAAACCCCGAATGCTGGAGCTGCGACCTGTTTACTGCGTCTTGAAGATGGCTCCTTAGATGACGGAGCCCATCGTGGGTTTCCGACTCCATGGAATTCGTTCTGTTATTTCACGGGTATCGCAAAGCTCTTTCCGAAAAGCAGGTTCTTTAACGGATACAATCTGGGTTGGTGTGACATGGACCGGACACATGAAATAGATGCTTTAGTCGGTGCATTTATGTTTGTCAGACGTGAGGCAGGAGACTCGGTCGGTTGGTGGGATGAGGATTATTTTTTTTACGGTGAGGATTTGGATTTTTGTTATAATCTGAAAGAAAAAGATTGGAAGATCTTTTTTATGCCCGATGTTGAGATACTCCACTATAAAGGGATAACAGGCGGGATAAAAAAACACTCTGCTGCAATCTCAACCGCGAACAAAGAGACAAAGATACGATCAACCAAGGAACGCTTTAGGGCTATGAAGCTTTTTTATGAAAAGCATTACATACATAAATACCCGAAGCTTTTAACATGGTTAGTCTTTCAGGGAATTGATTTTAAATTAAAAAAATCATTGAAAACGATAAAAAGTTCGTAAGGTTATAAAGTAATAAGAATAATTTAGTAC
>CAZOHC010000034.1:0-11770 GCA_964579845.1 uncultured Gammaproteobacteria bacterium
AACTATTACGTGGTGAGGTAGGAAAGAGGTGACGACTGTGGGTGCTAATAGAATCTTAGTGAAGCCGAGTTTTCTCGGCTGAACGTAATCCCGTGTAACGGGAGAACTATTGATTGCGAAGCAATTCACGCCGAAACTATTACGTGGTGAGGTAGGAAAGAGGTGACGACTGTGGGTGCTAATAGAATCGAACTATTGACCTCTTTCTTATCAGGAAAGCGTTCTAGCCACTGAACTAAGCACCCGACTTCTGTCTTAACGAATTGTATTATAGCAAAGTTTGAGGGTGAATGAAAACTCTTTGCCGGATGACGAACAGGGATTATTTCGCGTGTGTAGGGAATGGGTTATTGTTTGGAGAATAAGTGATGGAAAAAGTCAATAACGTGCTCTAGGGGATGAAATTCATGAGGAGAAGGTGGGTGATTCGATGCTTCAAAGACTGTTGTAGCTATGCCAGGCGGCGGTAAACTCTGTACTTCAGGTGTTTTTGATTGTTGTTCTGCGAGTGCGAAAAGTTTTCGGGAGAGCTCAGTCATGTCACCATGAGTTATATCAGTTAAAGAAAAACCGTCATGTGACGGCGAATCAAGTACCTGATCAAAGTGCCTACCATCCTGTATTTCGTCTCGTATCTTACGAAGATTCTGTTTTTCTTCAAGAGTAAAGATTCCTAGTGGGACATCGTTTTCTGAGGTGTTCTCAAGTTTATAGCGGCCTGTCTGTATGCCTTTTTCCAAAGGTTCAGGATCGAAATCATAATGTGGAGCTTTTTCTTTCATTATTATGATTACAATTCATTATACACTATTTCCTTATTTACTGCTTGACAGAATGGGGAGACGATATATAATATCCCGTGTAATAAAAAAGTAAGACTACACTTTCTATAGCATTGTCTTCAAACTGTGTCGTATCTTCAAGATACCCCACGATTATAAGCGTAAGCTACATATAAAAAAATTTAGTTTTATAAGGAAAAAGAAGTTCTGCTATAATTTGTTGTTCAAGTTTTTAGTGAATTAGAAGTACGAAGTGAATCTCGGTTATGAAAGAGTCAGCGCTACACCGCGAGCAGGATTTTCATCCTGCCGTGTTTGATCAGAAACAGCCCTCATCTGAAGGGGTGCTTACTGAAGAGGAATTCAGTACGATAAACGGATTAATCCGTTCTATAGAACAAACCGCCGGCCACTCGCTTCCCCGAACTGACCTCATTCATACCGGAAATCTCAAATCTCCCCGCATCGCAGGTATCCTGTTCTATACCGCATCAAAAGTGTTGGAACACTATGGGAAAGAAAAGGCGCTTCCTGAAGCAGCTGAGTCTCACATCCTGACTCGAAGCGAATCCAGGCAACGAATTGCCTCTTCACCGTTTGATTCACCGGAGCAAGCGATTAAACAACTGGCAGTGAATGCTCCCCATGAAGCACTAGAGTTACAAAAGCCATGGGGTGGTGTCGTGAGCGGTTTATACAGTGATATGTTCGCTCATATTCCTCAAACACTCTCAGAAGGGCGACGAATTCACATCCGCCATATCGGTGAGTCACTTGATCTGGATCAGGCAAAAGAGAAAGATCCTGAGACACGATATTCTCATACACTTTGGCGAGAGATTTTCGCTGTCAGCGACCTGGAATCAGTCGGAGAGAAGCTTCTTAATGGTCGAAATCAGATGAATGCCTCAGACTATGACCATATGCTCCACACATCAGTCGATAGGATTCGTGGAGCTGATCAGGCTCCACAGCTCACACGTTCGGAAGTCGAACGAATCGTTCGTGAACGTGCAGATTCAGATATTTCCGGTCATCCGTCAGACCTACTGCAAGGAAGGTCACTATCTCAGTTTTATGAACATATGACGGGAGAACCGCTTTGGGATTATCAGGTAACTGAGAAAATGGCTGACTTTCTCATGGATTTCTTCACCAAGCGAAATATGCAGCTGACATACACTCTGAATGCCGAAGAAAAGCCTGATGCGATGTTTGAGGCATTCACGCAGTGGGTACAGCCTGAGAAGAATGGTATGTATAAACTTGATTACCTGGGAAGACGGGAAGTACCGAGAATTGCTACAAACGCCATAATAAACGGGTCAGAAGTGGTTGAGATTGGTGATCTGGATGCCTATCTGGACTTTGAGAATAGACTTGATCCTGTCAGAAGCAATCTGTCAGGAAAGCCTGAGCCACTTCCTCAGTGGGTTCAGAAGGCAGAGAAACTACCATATGCGTTAATGAATATAACCCATGATAAAAAACTGAGCTTCAAGGCTCCAGAGGATGTTATTCAGGGGGTCTTCTCAGATCTCGGGATTGATGAGGCTGATACGGCGTTACGGTTTGACCTGCTCGCTCACTCAGCATCAGAACTGAAAGGCTGGCTCGGGGCTGCAAAGCACCTTGATCATCGTTTCAGTAATGAGCAGTATTTTAAGCAAATGCTTGCACTGAAGTTCTTACATGATTCATTTCTTCTTCAGGACGGGATCCGAAAGCAGGGATGGACTCCTCAAGCATCAGTGCAGGAATCCGGCTTGATCGGTTCGATCGGTCAGTATTTCAAAGAGAATCCTTCGGAATGGACTGTTAGGAACTACGGACAGATGTATGAAGGATGGAGTCCTGATCATATTGAAATGCCAAAACCAGGCGGAATCTTCGAGCACAGTGCAGAAACTGATGACTTAGCTCGTTACAAACGAACACGTTCACGAGAAGAACAATACCTTATCGGAGCGAAAGCACTCATTGAAGAGGGACATGTTACTCCAGGAGATGTCTCTTTAGAACATCTGCTCACACATGAACTGTTCCCTGTCCATCAGATATTCAGCTCTCTGGGGCTTAAACCGGATCAGGTTCGTACTGTGTACGACCGAATAATCAGCACAGCTCAGGAAGACATGTCTCCGTTTCAGAAAGCCCGTGAGGCGAGTGCTCAGATCAGATCTCTTGTTGAGGTTGATGCCTTTAAAATTAGATATGAGGCACAGCATGAGATCGATACACAACTCAGTGATAGGATCATGCGACGCATGATTGAACATATTGGGGGAAAGGAGATTTCCACGGCACTGACACAACCGATTCTGGAGGTTACCTGTGGAGACAGCCGTAACGAGGCGAGGCGAGCTGCTCTGGAGAATACGTCAGACACTATCGCAACACTCGGAGCTGCCGGGCATTTCGGAATACCGTATGATGCGGTTTCAGTTCGTCCTGTTCTGTCAGAAACCGAAAGTGCTCTTCACGGAGTATTTACGGAGATTGCAGGTGAGGTACGGGGAAAGCAGGGAAGACTGAGCACGGAAAATCTCGCGAATATAAAAACATCGCTTGAGTCAATCTCAAAAGACGATATTATTACGTCGATGAAGCAGTTCGGTGCGCGATCAGTCAAAGAAGCAGAGGAACAATGGGAGGTATTCAAACACTTTATGGAAAACCCAAGTTTCCTCCAAGGGTTTAGCGCAGCTGCGCCTGAGGCAATGACCGGGGTACTGAGTCTTAATATGGTTAATTTTATCTTGGGCGCTCAGGCAGAACATATTGCACCGGGAATTCATGAACGACTGGAAGAAAAAATACAGAGAAATGCTGAAGGAACGTATCGGTATCACATTAACCTCATGAAGCTTGATGCTGAACAGTATGGGCACATTCAGGATGAATATATGCGGCTGGTTGATGCCGCAAAGAAGAGTGGTGCTGCTGAAGATTGGGGTGAGGTTGCTATTTTTGAACATGATGCCCAGAAGCAAATCGGTGCTGATTTTGTTGAGCAATTTGTGACATCTATCGGTCTTGATGTTACGAAGTGGATGCCTGAATCTGACGGATCGAAGCTCTTGGCACTTGCAGGGCATGAGGCACATGTGCATGGCAATAATCTCGATAAAATGGCATATGAATGCGGTGCTTGTGGCGGTCACTCGGGTGAGAGAAACGCTGTCGTGATGGCTGAGTTTATCAATGACAGTGACGTACGAAGAATACTCACGTCACGAGGTATAGACTTACAGAACATTCATGCCATAGGCGGTGTGTATAACACGACGACGTCGAAGATGAAATGGCATATACCAGAAGAACTTGAAGCGAATGATGAGGTTCGTTTGTTACTTGACGAACTTCGTACTGCCGGAAAAAAAGCTGAAGATGAAGCGAGGATGGTTCATGAACTACTCTTAACTGATAATAACGTTGAGTATGGCCTAATTAATAAGGTGCAGCGTGTTACACGTTGGCGAAATATGACACGTGAAGAACAAGACGCTATGGCTGTTGAGCGCAATGCCCATTCCAGAAGCGTCAATCCGGGAAGTGTTCAGCCTGAGGGAGGTCATGTATGGACCGGCGGCGTTGTATACGGAAATCGTTCGTACCTTCGGGGTATCAGGGCGGATGAAGATACGACAACGTTTCATGTGAATGCTGCGACTGAAGTATTACCACCATCCGGTTCAATCGATGTTTTTGCAGGCGTGTATGAGGGTATTCGTGGGGAATATTATGGCGGTGATTTGAATAAAGATGTAGCACCTGATAAAGCGCAACAAGATTATTATTTTACCGGTGGAGATATCTGGACCCTAAATTCTGCAGGGGATCGCGATATTTTCGGTGGGTTATCACGGCAGCTTTTTAACGGAAGGCGGGGTCCGGCGACCAGACCGAACTATAATTTTATCGCGGATTTAGCATCTATCAGAGAAAAGGTTAATGAGTCACCTCAGTTACGGGATATCCTTGATCTGGGATATGGGCTTGGAACTGTCTATGACCCTGAGGCAAAGAAAATCTATCGTTACGTGAGTCCGGCACATAAAAAAATTACAACCGGTGTGCTTGAGGAAGGATCGTGGGAAGAAGTTTCGTATCTGAACCAGCTGATTCATGAGCAGGAAAGAGATCATACTGAGGTAGCTGTTTTTGTGGCAAGACAGGATGGTATCAGTACGGATGTATTTCTTGAAAACGAATAATACCATATTTTAAAATACGCTTATGGCAACAATACATGAAACATTTTTTACTGCAGTCGGCTGTATGGATGGCCGGGTACAGGATGTTATTTCTGCATTCGGTCGGGAGAAATTCGGTGTACAGTTTGCTGATACGGTGACTGAAGCAGGAATTGTGGGATTGCTAGCAAAGGATAATCCCGATAAATCGGTACTTGATGGTGTGAAGTTTAAAGCTTGTGATGTATCAGTCGGTATGCATCATGCTGCCGGTATCGTCGTACACGGTCACTCAGAATGTGCCGGTAATCCGGTTGATAATACACAACAGATTGCAGACATTAAAAAGTCGGTAAAGGTTATCCAGTCACTGGCACCATCAGTTCCGGTTATCGGCGTTTTCGTTCACCGGAGTTCAGAAGACGCTTCTGTTTGGGAAGTTGAAGAGGTTTGCTGAAGGAACTTCGCTCGATGATACTCCTCATGCTACAATAACCTCATGCAGATTTCGACATATCATGAAGCACGAACGTATTTAGAGTCTTTTATCCGTACGACAATCACAGAAAGGATAGAGGCTGATTCAGCGTTGCCGCATCCGTTACAAAGGATGCAGGAACTATTAACGCTCCTTGGTAACCCTCAGAACACCTTTCGCTCAATTCAGGTCTCCGGAACTGCAGGCAAGGGATCGACGAGTTATTTGCTCTCACATATTCTCTCAACAGCAGGATACAAAACAGGTCTCACGCTTTCACCCCATCTTCAGAAGCTGAACGAACGGATACGGATAAATAATCAGGAGATTGATGACACGTCCTTTATTTCACTTCTTAATGCTGTTATTCCGTCGATACAGAAGCTGTCCCAGACTGCATACGGCCAACCGTCATATTTTGAGATTCTTATTGGCATGGCATTCACACACTTTGCCCGGGAAAACGTCGATATCGCGATTATCGAAGTAGGGCTTGAAGGGAAGTTAGACGGGACGAATACCCTGATGCCGATCATCGCAGTACTCACGAATATCGATCTAGATCATGTAGAAATTCTGGGTGAAACTGTCGAAGAGATTGCTCATGAAGCGGTGAGTATTATTAAAGCAGTACCAGATCATGCACAGCAGGTTGTTTCAAGTGTCAGTCAGACTTCAATCAGAAAGATTGTGGAAGAGAAGAGTCGTACTGAAGGAGTACAACTTTCGCAGCAGGGAAGTGATTTTACATATCGTATTCGAGAGGTCGACAGGTCAGGTTCCAGGTTTGATTTTATATCAGGTGAGGACTCGTATGAGGATATAGAGCTTTCACTCCTCGGTGAGTATCAGGTAGAAAATGCCGCCATCGCACTTGAGGTTATACGGCAGTCTGAACGATTCGGGTATACTGTCTCAGAAGATCACATACGTAAAGCACTCAGCACAGCGTCATTTCCTGGACGGTTTGAGATTCTTCCTTATACAAAAGGAGGTACACTATATACATTTGTCTTGGATGGGGCACACAACCCCTTAAAGATGCACTCGTTCCTCTCAGCGCTTGAGTCATTCTATCCGGAGAAAAAAAAGATCTTTATCGTAACCTTTAAAAGAGGAAAAGCTGTCGAAACCATGCTTCATGCAATTGAGCGAATTGCTGATGTCTTAGTGCTGACAGAGTTCCACCGGACAATTGATACCGGTAAGAATGCTTCGATGATGAGCGATGATTTACGAGCGGTTGAACATAATCTCTCTGAAAGGAAAGATATCCCGATTTACACAGCTAAAACAACAGCTGAAGCGTTGACGCTTGCATTGCAGGAAGCACACTCTGATGATTTGATGATTGTTACAGGATCATTGTATCTAATCGGTGAAGTAAAAGATCTCCTGTGACTTTTGCGTGAGTCTTACTGAGCTGAAGGTGAGGCAGTACTCGAGAGATTAACAATTGTTCCTGTTGCTTGTTTTAAGACAGACGGACCGATATCTTTTGCCGCGATCATGACGTTTTCCATCTTCAGTTCCGTCGTGCCGGTTCGTGGAGCTGTTGATCGTCTAGTAAAGACGACTGTTGCAACTGTTCCTGTACCTGTGCTGGGATTTTGCATCCCGGTTGGGGTTAAACCGAGCGCATACGTGATCCTTCCTTCTTCACGTTCGATTCTATTAATTAGGATAAGCGCATTCTCAAAGAATGTACCTTGTCTAATTGTACTGACATTCAATACTTCAGGATCGTAAACAATCTCAAATTGGGCTCCTGTTACTTCGTTATCATCTGTATCAATCATCACATCAACACTTGCTGAACTGGAGCTGAAGATAACAGGGTTTGGTTGCAGATTAACCGTTGTATGTGCCGGTACAGTAGGTGAGGGTTCAATTTCTGATACCTCTGTCTCTTCACCGGTGGCTGGTGCTTCAGGGGCTTTCGGTCCCATGTTAAGCGCTAATACGACCAAAACAAGACAGAGAACTGTTAAACCTGCGATGAGTGCAAGTGTTTTTCTAGACATACCTATTACTCAGCATAGAGGATTACGCGAAAGAATGTCAAGACCTTAAACGCCGTCATCATATATTACTGGCCTGAAGAAGAAGCAATCATAGCCGGAATTTCCAACAACAGATCCTCGGTTGAGAGGAGAACTGATTCACGCTCTGATGCATCTCTCACTGCAGTTTTCGGCATAAACTTTACCTGTGTGACCGCGCTTGAGGAGGCAGAATGAACCGGCATGAGTGTTATTATTGCGAGCTCACCGCTTCCGGTAATGCTTGTCTCACTATTCTCAAATGCGAGATGTATCGTGCCTCGATTAACGATATGTTCTTTGAAAATTAGCCTGGGCTCAGGAAAAAAACCAGCCGGTTGAATATCCAGGACCTGCATGTGTGTTGGGTCATATTGAAGCTCGATCTGCACGAGCTTTACTGCGTTATTACCGGTCTGAATCATGATCGGTACCTCTGATACACGATTCAGGTCCTGTGCGGATGGAGAGAAGAACAATCTTGTTTGGGCGATTGGCTCCTCATCTGCTGTTTCGATCTCGTTAATTTTTAGCTCAGTGTATGATTCAGCAGGACGTGAGTAGAGAAACAGTGCATAGGAAGCCAGAGCGATAAGGAAAAGTAGTAAACTGATTTTGATAATACGCATAGTGATTGGTGGGTTACAGAGTTATTTTGGCAGAAAGATGATGATAAATTTGCTAGAAATCTCCTGATTGGACACTTAAGTCCCGAAGGAATAAGTTATAGTCGAATTCATCATTATCTCCGTCGTCGTCTACGTCAACTGTTGTCGCTTTCTCTGCATCACATGGGGGGGTGAGACCAGGGAATGTATAACACGTGACGATCAGATTATAGTCCAGTACAGTCAGTTTATCATCGTTATCAACGTCTGATGAAACCAGATCAAATCCCGGTACGGTGTAGCTCTCTCCTGCTGTTATCGTATGCATTCCTGGTGCCTGCCTCTTGTAGCTTCCCGGTGTTTTGACTCGGAGCAAGTATGGACCTGTTTCCCAGTCATCACCTAAATGCACATCTCCTTTAAAGCTTCCCAGTTCGTTGTCATACGTCATCGTTCCGGAGACTGTAGCTTGCGGCTTGTTTTCCTGATTGAAAAGTTCAACGATGAGGCTACGTTCAGGATGGAGGGGGTTTTGATTACTCAGACACTCATCAAGATTCGCACTACCGCTGGCTGATCTCTGGCACTGTCTTGGGTATAACACGACGTTGTCTCCGCTTCTCCCGATACCGTGGAGATCGATTGTAAAATGAAGGGACGTGGTGGCTTCAACTTTCGTAAACGTCGCTTCAACAATACAGCTTATTTTTTCATTTGATGCATCAGAAACAGTTGTCGATGCAGTCAGCGTTTCTGTAAATGAATCGCTGTTCGGATTTGTCAGTTTGATCTCAGCAGAGACACTACCTACGGTGTCAGTCTCAGAAGATGGAGGAGTGAACTGTATCCGATCATTCGGTGATGACCAGGTTACGGTTTTATTCGGGATTGCCTTACCGTCTGTATCCTTTAGTGTCGCAATAATTTTATTTTCCCCGGGTAACGTGATAGTTGAAGGGGAACAGGTGAGAACTGGTCTTTTGGCATCGGCTTTTTGAACTACAAAGTTTTTCCCTGTATGAATTTCTCCTTTTGTGACACTTAATTCATAGTAGTCAGGATTTGTCGGCGAAACGAGGGTAAATCCATCTTTCATCGCAAGCTCAACTCGATACGTAGCATTGCAGAGTGATGTGAAAGTATATGCTCCGTCTGATCCGGTGGTGATTTTTCCGACTTGTTTCTCCTCAGGCATTCGCTTGAGAAGTACATCCCACTCTGAGAGTGGTGTTGTAGCATCATCCAGCACGCTCCCTGAAATCGAACCTTTACCCATTGTTACGGCGATTTCCTGGTAGATTTGTTCAAGTTGTGAGGCATTGGCAGCGAAGTAGTATTTGCCTTTCGTTGCAGCAGCGACCTCACGGAGGAGTTCACGCCCCCTGTTATTATTCTCCTGGCCGAGTCCGATGGTGTAGTAGACGATACCATGCTGTTGGTGTCCTCGCATGATAGCTGCGCGAGCTTGATTAATCCCTTTGACAGGATCAATTTCAGGGCTTAAGCTCCCGTCACCTCGTCTCACGATATTGGCATTCCCGTCACTTAGGATGATCACGAATTTTTTGTTGGTATGACCGTTTTTAATTCTGGTTGCGACTCTGTCATTGACTGCTAAGATAGCACACTCCAAACAGGTGCCGATAGGTCCGTCAGGGGCTAAGTTTTTAATGGCATTTCGTACTTGGTTGTAGTTGTTGGTGTAGTTGAGTGAGACACTACCGTTTCTACCGAACTGAGCGATACCGATGTGGTTTGTTGTCTCCTGAGACATGATATTCACGAATTTGGTTGCCGCACTTCTGGCAAAGTTGATCCGCGGTGTCTTGTTGCTGTTGCTTGTCGGATTTTTCATGCTATTTGATCGGTCAATCACAAGGAAGGTATCGGTATTCCCTGCGGAACAGACGTTTGATTCGGTGGATGATGCCGTCACAGCTGCTTCCTGCCTGATATCCTGTTCCTGTCGTGTCAGAAAAATGGTTAAAGGAATTGCGACGATGATAATAAGAAGAACAGCTATAGCTCCTAGCTTTTTCAGATTCGGAGGTGTTTTTCTGTTTCCGTAGAGGAGTCGATGCGGTGTGAGCGGTGGTGGTGTGTTTTTTGTGGGTATATTTTTCACAGCAAAAAATTAATCGTAATACTAGAGTAATAGGGATGAGGTCACTTTGTCAACTCATAGAGGGGAAAACGTTAATTTCCGTACTGGACACTCAATTCACGAATAAATAAGTTCGAATCTGAAAGATCGACTATACCGTCATCATTGATGTCTCGTGCAGCAATCATCTCGGGGTCACACTTCGATGCTTGATCAGGGTCGGTAATACACTCGACGATCATATTGTAGTCAAGAATCTCAAGCTGGTTGTTATTATTAACATCGCCTGCTCGCAGATCAAAAGCAGGTATGGTGTAGTCACTACCTGCCTGGATAGTATGGATACCCTGAATTTGTCTGGCTAAATTCATCGGTGTTCGGACGAGAATCAGGTACGGACCGGTGACCCACGCGTCTCCTAGGCTGACATTTCCGGTAAAGTACCCTAAATCTTCATTATATGTGATATCCCCGGTGACTGTTTCAATCAGTTGGTTTTGCTGATTAAATACTTGAACCGATAGGGTGCGTACAGGTCGCTGCGGGTTTTGATTGCTAAAACATTCGGAAATATTAAATGAGTTTCTTTGACAAGGTTCCGGTCGTGGTAAGACGCTGTCCCCGCTAATGCCGATTCCGTGAAGGAGTACTGAGAAATGCAGTGTCGTCAGTGATCCTGAAGGAGGAGTGAGCTGTGTATCTGTGGGAGATGGAAGAGGTTCATCAGATGGTATCGGTGTTGTTGATGGCTGAGCTGACGGTGTTATCGATGGTGTAACGGACGGAGTCACTGTAGGAGTACTACTCGGGCTGACTTTCGGCGTGATACTTAATTCAGTCGACGGAGTCGGAGTGTCAGATGGGGATGGCGTTGCCGAACTTTGCGGTGTCGGCGTAAGTTGCGCAGGTGGAGCAGTCTGCGCATTTCTCAACGTTATCCTACAAAGCGCAGCAGTATCACCGTTTACCCGTGCTGTGATAGTTCCCTGAGAATTAGAAATAACTGCCGGATTTGATCGGACTATTGCTGTCGCTATTCCTTTAGACGTCTTGCTTGATGTCGTTACATTTGCTATCCAATTTCCGGGGTTATTCGTAATGCTCCAGAGGACAGTTCTACCGTCTATCAGTTGGTTTGTATTTTTATTTCGTACCACAGCTCTGATCTCTCGACTTCCGTTCAGATTAACAGTCTGTTCTGGTTGGCACGTTATGGAAAAGTTTGCACCGACCGATGCTTCCTGCCTGATATCTTGTTCTTGTCGTGACAGGAAGATGGTGATGGGGATAGCGACAATGATAACCACAAGTGCTGCAATCACGCCGAGCATCTTCATGTTTCGACCACCAAACTTCCTTCCCGGGTGATCAGGAGGAGTCGGTGTCGGTGGTGTTACTGATTGAATCGGTGTTGTTGTGTCCACGTTATAAAAGTAGTACTTCTACTAGAGTAGATGAGGTCAAACCTCTTTGTCAATGACTGTCTCCTAATCACCGAATTGAACACTGATATCCCTGAGGAATAGATTTATATCGAATTCATTATTCTCACCGTTATCG
>CAZOHC010000035.1:0-10971 GCA_964579845.1 uncultured Gammaproteobacteria bacterium
CAATTCCTTTGAGTTTTAGCCTTGCGGCCGTACTCCCCAGGCGGTCTGCTTAACGCGTTAGCTTACACCCCAGCTCGCAAAATCTACGATTTTGCAAGATTATAAAGTGTAAAAGTCAAAAGTTCATAAAGAAAATTCTTTAAACCTTATAAACCTACTACTTTATAACTAGCAAAGTCGTCAGACTTAGCGAGCTAGAGCTAGCGGACATCGTTTACGGCCAGGACTACACAGGTATCTAATCTGTTTCGCTACCCTGGCTTTCGTGCCTCAGCGTCAGGTAAAACCCAGGAGCCTGCCTTCGCCTTTGGTGTTCCAGTTAATATCAACGCATTTCACTGCTACACTAACTGTTCCAGCTCCCCTGTCAAACCTCCATCCTACCAGTATCTTTACCGAAACCGAGGTTGAGCCTCGGGCTTTCAATAAAGACTTGATAGGAAGCCTACGCACACTTTACGCCCAATGAATCCGGATAATGCTTGCATCCTACGTATTACCGAGACTTCTGGCACGTAGTTAGTAGATGCTTATTCGCCAAGTTGTGAACGGCTTGGCAAAAGGAGTTTACAACCCATAGGCCGTCTTCCTCCACGCGGCGTCGCTGCGTCAGGGTTTCCCCCATTGCGCAATATTCCCAGTTGCTGCCACCCGTAGGTGTACTGCCCGTGTCTCAGTGCAGTTGTGGCTGATCGACCTCTCAGTCCAGCTACCCGTCATAGCCTTGGTGAGCCATTACCTCACCAACTAGCTGATAGGACGCAGGCTCCTCCCTCGGCGGACCGTTAAGTCCTTTACTCTTGCGAGACCATATCGAATTACCCCTCCTTTCGGAGGGCTATGCGATTCCCAGGGGTAGATTCCCACGCGTTACTCACCCGTCTGCCGCTAACACAGTATTGCTACTATATTCGCTCGACTTGCATGCTTAAGGCACGCCGCCAGCATTCATCCTGAACCAGGATCAAATTCTCAAAAAAAATCAACGGAGTTGATCTTTTGCAGTCAGGTGCCGAATGGTACCTGACAAAAAAATCATTTCTCCATCGAATGCTGTCGAATAAGGACAAAAAAATCTATGCGTAAACCCCGATTAAATCGGGGAAAATCATAGAAGGGAAATCCTTATTCTCAATTTTCCCTACCACTTCCTGATTGTCAATGTGCTCAGGCTCTATACATAGAACCCGGATAAAGAATGTGTCTTATTAGATCTGCAATCGAATCCGTAGGATTCTGTTCTACAGAACAAGTTAAGAGGAAATATGTAGTGCCGGAGATCGGTCCTTTAGGGACAAAAAATCCCGCCGAGCGGGACTTCAAACAAGGTCTCGTGGCTAAAATTCCTACATATCTGTCTTCCATTATAGAGATTTTTTTAGCCTTGTCAAGTAGAAAAGAGTGTACAGGACTTTCACGTGAGGGATTAGAGAAAGGCAGGATTTTCTCCTAAACGCACTGCATTATCCCGTACCACGTCCGCTGCTTCTCTTTTTCTCAGAAATCCGTCTTTATTCTTATCTAAAACACCATTACGGCGTGCTTCCTTGCTGTCTTTCGAGTACAGTTCAGCAAAGGAATCCGCTCCTGATTTTTGTGGTGCGATAACAAACGTATACAATGACTCAAACGAATCAAAGTCACCGCCGAATGCCGCGTGCTGCGAGCGGAAAAATCTCTCAACATACGCAAGTTGCTGTTTCGGACTCATCTGACGAAGTTCTTCAGGCGATGTGCCCAGATTGGAAGGGACCACTCCGGTAAACTGGATAAGCCCCAGGCCTTCACTGCCGTTTTCACTCACTCGTTTTGGTGAAAAACCTGACTCCCAGTACATAATTGCTGCGATCTGATTTCCGAGATTCGGATTATTCGGATTAAGACGTATGCCCATTTCCGTAACATATCGAAAAAATTCTCTCTTCGCATCATCAGTCGGATAATAATCTTCATCCATGACATCTGTATAGACAGATGCCAGATGATAGGCTGTCTCATCTACCAGCTTTTGTTGCTCAGCTGTGAGCGTATCATAATATTCATGATCAACTGTTTCAGGGGGTGACGGAACATCCGGAAGGGTTTGCGAGGTAGTTTCAGGGCGTTCAGTAGAGATCTTGGCAGGCTCAGAAGGTATCAGAGGATCAGTATGTTCACGCTTATGTAGGTTACCAATGCCGAAGGCTCCGGCAATACCACCCATAACAGTACCTTCCAAGAACCTGCGACGGGAAATTGTTTTTTGCACTTCTTCCTGAGGTATCTCACCACTTGCTTCTGACATATATTCAGCGTACCTGATTCCTTTCCAAGTATCAATCGTATTGTGCCGATAAGAGAGTTTTTATTTTTTTAAAATCATCTTCCACGTGTGATCTATATTTGCCCGGAAACCGCAGAACGGCTGCCGGATGGTACGTTAAAAAATACTGGATCCCATCTTTTACTTCGATAATGTCGCCGTGTTCTTTGGTTACTGCTACTTTCCGCTCCAATACGCCTTCAGCTGCGACGCGCCCAAGCAAAACGACGAGCTTCGGCTTGATAATATTCAGCTGCTTCATGAGGTGTTCCCGTCCGTGCGCGATTTCTGATGATGTTGGAGTTCCACGCTTCGGAAGATATTTAACAGGACTCGTAATATAGACATCCTGCACATCATCGAGTCCAAGTGAGCGAATCAAGTCTCGCAGTAATCTACCTGACCTCCCGATAAACGGCCTGCCGCATTCAGCTTCTTGCTTCCCCGGTGCTTCCCCGACAAAGACAATGTCAGCATCAGGATTTCCTTCACCCGGCACTGCAATGCCTATCTTTCCGGCTTTACATAGCGCACATTGTTTGATTTCTTCTGCGATGTGAAGGAGGTGTTTTTGTTTATCCACGTTGTCGTATCTTGTTACAATACAGTTACTTTTTGTTTTTGGATGACTTCGTATAAGACAATGCCCAAACTGACCATAACATTCAGGCTGATATTTACTCCGTACATCGGAAGTTCGACGATGTGATCTGCAAGTTGCATGACTGCCTCTGAGACACCATCTGTCTCATGACCGACCACAAGAGCAACCGGAAATGTATACGATATTTCATCATACGGCTTACTTCTGGAATCAAGCTCAACCGCGATTACTTGCAGATCAGGAATCTGTGCTTTAAGATTTCTCACTGCTTCTTCTGCTGTGTCAAAATACTCCCACGAGACCCACTCTGTCGTATTAATAGACGCTTTTTTTATCCGATGATTCGGAGGAGTTTCTGATCCGGCACATAAAATGACCTTTTCGCAGGCAACCGCATCTGCAAGGCGAAAAACTGCACCGATATTATACGTGTCGAGGACGTTGTCAAGAATAATATATATCGGATTTTTTTTAATCGATTTATATACCTCAGGATCGCCTTTTGATACCCTGAGTTCCTTAGCGTTCAGTTTCATGATGAAAATACTAATATAATCAAGCATCGAATACAAGTATTCCCGATTCTTGACCACGTTTACGACTTACTCTACACTAATCTTACAGTGATAAGGAATGTAAAAAAATATTTCAGAGTCAAAAAGAGCAGCAACATGCTCCTCATCTTCCTCCTCGTCATTACATTGCCGCTTATCATCTTCCAAGTATTACAACAACAACGTACACGACAGGAAGCAAAAGCTACACCCAAACCGAATATTATCGTCATCATGACAGATGATCAACAAACAGACCTCATGGGAAAGTATATGCCCAATGTTAGAGATAGGTTGCAAAAAAGAGGAATGACATTTGAAAAAGCATATGTAACCACATCTACTTGTTGCCCATCACGTGCCGGTTTTCTATCAGGCATGTATACCCATAACACCGGTGTGTGGTTTAATAAACCTCCCCAAGGAGGATTTCAAACCTTCGTGAAAATAGATAAACAGACGCTCCCTGTCTGGCTGAATAAAGCAGGCTATAGAACATCATTTGTCGGAAAATATATGAACGGATACCCGGATACCAGAGGTAAAAAATATGTTCCTCCCGGCTGGGATGATTGGCATGCGATAACCAAAGGACGATACTTTGATTTCTGTATGAATGAAAACAAAAAAGAAAAATGTTACGGGAAAAAAGCAGCCGACTACTCAACAGATGTATTTAACAGGATTGCTATCGACTTTATTAAAAAAGCAAATAAAACAAAGAAACCTTTTTATCTTCAGATAGCGACAAACGCACCACACGGAGACGGAAGAGTTGAGGATGATCATAGCCCGCCTGTCATTGCTCCCCGACACAGAAATAAATGTCCGAATGTACCGAAACATCGACCGCCGAATTTTAATGAGAGCGATATGTCCGATAAACCGAGCTGGGTGAAGAAAAAGAAAAAGCTCACCGCACAGCAAATTAATCGGATTGATAGATTCCGGTCAGCCCAAGCATGCGCCCTGAAAGCTGTTGATGAGATGGTTGATGATATTGTCAAAACCTTACGTCAGACCAATCAACTGGACAATACCATGATCATTTTTATGGGAGATAACGGCTACTCCATGGGAGAACATCGAATAACATCGAAGGCATGCTACTACGAAGGATGTTCCCGTGTGCCTTTGGTTATCAGTTATCCGAAAGTCACAAAACAATCGCAAAAGACACAACAACTTGCGACGAATCTGGATGTAACAGCGACCATACTCGATGCTGCAGGAGTCGCTATACCCGGAAGAGTGAACGGGAAAAGTTTACTCCCAATTCTCAGTGACCCGAACAAGAAAATCCATGAAGGAATCCTCCTGGAAGAAACAGTCAGCGGGAAAACATATGCGATTCGGACAGATGAATATAAATATATAGAAATCGGTGATGGTGAAAAAGAATTGTATGATCTGAAAAATGATCCGTATGAACTGAATAATCTCATAAAAGATAATTCGATACAGGAAACAGTAAAAAAGCTGGCAGCGAACTTAGCACTCCTGAAGCAGAACAAAGATATCCCGCCGGAAATAAGTGAAGAACCTACTGATACACCTGAACCTACAGAAGACATTGAAGATACTGAAGATAAGGAAAACGACCTTCCGAGTGATCTGCCTGATGAAGAGGAGAACGAAGATGCAGAAGAAGATGAATATATAGATGACAATGAAGATCAAGAGTCAGTTGACAATCCGACACCGACTGATACTGAAGAGTCTCCGACAGCAACCCCTGACGGAGAAGAAGAAGTTGAAGATGACGAATCTGGGAAAGATACGAGTGAAGAGAGCATCTTCATATCATTTAATCTGCTTCTAAACGGTATCGGAAGCGCGGGTGATACCAGGAACCCACAAAAAACTGATCTAAGTAATAAAGATCCCCTGACAGTTACGCGGGATATTGAAATAAGAGTTCTTGATGGAGATCGTGAAGTTCTCTCACTGCCGGAAGAATTTATTGATTATGACCCATCCACCGGAACATTTGTCGGCATGGTTCAGCTTCCATCATCCTTGGCCGGAAACAGTTACAGATTTGCCATTTCAATCCCCAACTATTTACCTGCGACATCTGAAACGCTACGAATAGAAGAAAAGAAAGAGCTTACACTCCCTACCATGCGATTCACGGCAGGAGATGTGAATCTCGATCATACGTTATCTATCCTCGACTATAACATGATGATCAGCTGTTTTGGTGAAGGTGATCTGCCTGACGCATGTTTCCGTAATGACAGTATTGTCGGAGATCTGAATGATGATGCGTATGTCAGAGAAGATGACTATAATCTGTTCCTCCGTGAATTAGCAGCATTAAACACTCGATAAGAGAATGAGGAAAGTATTTGACAGTTCACTACGATAATGGAATACTGGATATATGGATCCGAAAGAAAACGATTCTCCTCCATCTCCACCTGAAGGGGATCCGCTCATGAAACCTGACCGCGAGCTTCCTGCTCCTCATGATATGCTCCTTGAGGATGGACAGGATGCTCAGATCCCTCCGAACGCAACTCCTGAACCGAGTCATGCCAAGAAACATGTCTTCCCACTCTGGATATTCCCTGTCATTGCTTTTCTCATCGTCCTCTTCGCCGGTGCATGGTATTTCCTGGGAGCTCAGCAATCTTCTTCTGAATCGGTCCAGCCTGAAGTATCGATCGAATCATCACCGTCGCCAACTCCCGACCCGACTGCAAACTGGCAGACGTACAACTCAGGAGACCTAGGATTTTCCATAAAGATTCCGCATGACTGGACCATTCGAGAACCGACAGTAAGCGACCCAACACTCTATCTCAGAGCTCCGGCAATACCTGATGAGTCAGATCCGCATCTCTTCCAATATTTTGTGGCTGTCAGCGAATATAAAAATTCTGATTTGCAATCATTTGAAGAGGTTGTAACTGCATCCTTAGATAAGGATTTGAAAGACTCCTTCACATACACTGAAGAGACTCTCGGTGAGCACACTGTATATAAAACAGAGTCTTTACCATCTCGATCAGGATCAATAACTGCTTTTATTACCCATGATGAGACCAGCTACATTAGTCTAGGATTCACACCTTATGATCGTACTGATCCTTTCGAAGAGCAGCAAGAATATCTTTCGATCTTCAATCAGATTCTTTCGACCTTCAAGTTCGTCAACCAAGCATCCCCATCGGCTCACACAAGCCAAAGCACTGTACAACAAGTCTGCACCATGGATGCGAAAGTCTGCCCTGACGGATCATCTGTCGGCCGGACAGGACCGAACTGCAGCTTCGCCGCCTGCCCCGGAGAGTGAAGAAGCGAGTATTTAAAAGAAAATATCTTCGTATAAATCCCGACCTTCAGGATTCATACTTCGAATAATACTTCGTTTTCCGAGCCTTGATTCGTCCTTAATTTCCTTTTCCCGAATCTTTGCCTGCTCCAGATCCGTAAAGTCTTCAAAATAAACTAATCTGGATAAATTATATTTTCTTGCATGTCCGGTTACGAGCCTTTGCTTATGTTCGTATACTTCCCGTTTCAGGTTTTTCGTAATACCGACATAGAAGATACTGTACGTTTCATTTGTGAGGATATAAACAAAATAAGGTAGCAGTACCATACGTAAACTCATCCCTATTGTAATACTGACTCAGAAGTTTAACAACTCGTCCTCGTTATGTGAGAGGTTAAAAATGTGGAGAAATCACGCACTGGGGTTTTCTCGTTGTGTTGAATCCTCAGTACCTTCTGTTTCCTTCTCTGTCTTTATACCCGCATTCTTGGCACCTTTAATATCCTCCAGTTTCCATGCAGCGAAGTCACAGTTCGGATAGTTACTGCAACCGTAAAATTTCCTCCCTTTTCTCGTCTTCTTCACGATCACTTTTCCCGGTTTCCCGTCAGTTTTGTCTCCGTCTTTCGGACAGGCAATATGTGTCTCTTCAATTAATGGCTTCGTATTTTTGCAGTCAGGGAAACGGCTACACGAGAGAAACTTTCCGAACCTACCGGTTCTGATAACCATCGTCCCCTCTTTGCATACATCGCACTCCTCACCCGTATCTTCAACTTCTATCTTGACTCGTGCAGCTCCTTTTACTTCGCCGATCCTGGCTGAAAATGGTTTATAAAATTCTTTCATCATCGTCACCCATTCTTTTTCTCCACCTGCTACCCGGTCCAGATTGTCTTCCATCTCGGCAGTGAAAGGGATGTCATCAATTGATGAAAAGTTCGTCACCAGAAAATCATTAACAGCCTTCCCTATCGCTGTCGGAGAGAATCGACGTTCAAGTCGTTCAACATACGCTCGGTCGACAATAGTAGAGATAATAGAGGCGTATGTTGAAGGTCTGCCGATGCTTTTTTCTTCAAGTGTACCGATAAGAGAAGCATCATTGTACCTTGGAGGAGGTGTAGTCTCATGAGCATCTGCACGAATATCGTCTGTATGTAACACTTCTCCAACAGTAAAAGCAGGAAGTCGGGTATCCTGGAGCGCTTGGGGATTGATCTTCAAGAACCCATCAAATTTCAAGACAGAACCGTTCGATTTTGCTTTATATTTCTTCTCAGCGTCCTCAACAATAACAACCGTTGACTCGATAAGCGCATCAGCCATCTGTGATGACACTGCCCTTCTCCAAATCATGTCATACATTTTTGCATATTCATTCCCCAGATCTGATTTAATAACTTCAGGAGATATTTGGAATTTAGTCGGGCGAATTCCTTCATGAGCTTCCTGAGCAGACTTCTGTTTCGTCGCATAGAAGCGTTGTTTTTCAGGAAGATATTCTCCTCCGTAATTTTTCTCGACATAGCCTCTGATCGCTGTTATCGCAGATGCTGAAAGCGTTACCGAATCCGTACGGTGATAGGTGATGAATCCCTCCTCATACAGTTTTTGAGCCAGACTCATCGTCCTTTTCCCTGAGAAGCCGAATCTTCGCGAAGCATCCTGCTGCAATGTTGATGTCGTATAAGGAGCGTACGGTGAGCGACGGGTTTCTTTCTGAGTAACATCAGAAACACTGAATGCACGCGCTTTCATATCCGCAACTGTTTCGACAGCTTTTTCTTTCGAGGACAGAATACTCTTTGTCACCGTATACTCGCCATCATACAGCACTGTTTTTGATTGTTTTTCAATCCGTTCCCCCGCTATTTCTTGAAGAACGAACTCAACCGGTTTTCCTTTTTCTTTTTCTTGGCTCAGTAATAAATGAATCGTCCAATAAGGTTCACGAGTGAATTTTTCTATTTCACGTTCACGCTCTACGATCAGCCGTAGTGCGATACTCTGCACACGCCCGGCTGAGAGACCGCGACGAACTTTTTGCCAAAGAAGCGGAGATAATTGATACCCCACAAGTCTATCTAACACACGCCGTGCTACCTGAGCATCAACCAGATTTCGATCCACTTTCCGTGGATGTTTCAGTGCTTCTTTAATAGCCTCTTCCGTAATTTCATGAAAGACAATCCGTTTAAATCGCTCTTTGGGAATCTTACCCTTTCCTTCAGAAAGCAGCTCTTCGATATTTGCAGAGATAGCCTCACCTTCACGATCAGGGTCAGTTGCCAGTAAGATTTCATCAGCACTTTTCGCTGCAGACTTCAGTTCAGAGATAATTTTCTTTTTATCTGCCACGACTTCCAGATCAGGAGTAAAATCGTCTTCAACATCAACACCCAATTTACTCTTAGGAAGATCCATAATATGACCCATGGAGTATTTAATGGTATAGTCTTTGCCGAGAAATTTCCCGATTGTTTTAGCTTTTGTTGGTGATTCGACAATTACTAAGTTTTTCATACAAACAAAAAGTGATAAGCATAAAGCAACAAGATAACGAGGCAGATGGATTAAAAACTTCTTGCTTCTTACCTATCACTGAGAACTGCACACTATTGTATCTTACATTATAGAGACAGTGTCAAGCTTTCAGCGAATAGTAGCCATCAATACTTTTGATCAACCCTTTCATCTCCATAAATGAGAGCAGAACACCGAGTGTGCCGGGATCACTTCCCGATCGCTTAACGAGCTCATCAAAAAGAAGTGTCTCACTCTGTAACAGTGTGATGATTTCTTGCTCTTCCTTTGTATCTCCTTTTATTGCATCCCTCTTTTTCTGGAGCAGTCGTTTTCCATGTCCCAGGTGCTCCAGAATGTCATGTCCTGAGGTGATAAGCATTGCTCCTTTCCGGAGAAGCGCATTCGGACCCTTTGATAGGGCTGAAGTAATAGGTCCGGGAACAGCGAAAACAGGTCTGCCTATCTCAAACGCATGATGTGCCGTATACAATGCCCCGCTATCTTCAGAACCTTCAGTCACGACAATTGCCTGCGATAGCCCGGTGATAATTCTATTTCGGGAAGGAAATGACCCTTTCGAAGGAGGCTCTCCTAACGGATACTCTGAGATAACGACTCCACCACGTGAAATTATTTCATGATAAATCGAAAGATTACTCATCGGGTGGCAGACATCAACACCGCTCCCTAAAACAGCGATCGTTATACCTTGATGTTGTATTGTTGTGCTATGTGCAATAGCGTCAACACCCAGCGCAAGCCCTGAAACAATAACACACCCTGCGTAGACCAGCTCTGAGGTTAGCATTTCAGTCACATCCCGCCCATACAGGGTTACTTTCCTCGTCCCGACGACACCGACTGACGTATGATGCATAAGAGAATGAAGCACTTGCTTATCACCTTTTCCATAGAGGACAAAAGGCGGATTTGCGATCGCTTTGAGAGAAAGCGGATATGCTTCATCGTCATAAGTCAGATACCAGACAGAGCGTTCTCTCAGTTTTTCTTCGTAATCAGTTATCGAGTATTTCTCACGAAAACGGAGGAAATTATTACCGTATGACTTTCCGATGATACGAACAAGAGCCGCTGAGTCTCCTTCCCACGCTGCTTTCGCAGACCCGAAGGTAGAAATTAAATCAGAAAAGCGTTTCGGCCCGACTCCTGGAAAAACAGAGAAACCAAGCACATACGATCTCTCATCCATAAACGATATAGTCTCAGTGTAGCACACAGCTCTACCTTTCTCCTGATTTGACAACGAAAGGTTAGCGTGGAATACTTAAAGAGCAATGAACCTGAAAAAATATTTTGCTTCTCGAACTATTATATATCTGATTGCTATTTTCGGTATTGTCATCGCTGCAGTAGTAATAACAAATCAAACCAGAACTGAATCGCAAGAATCCCCGCCTCAAAATCCTTCACAAACGAAATCCCCGACTGCACCGCAAGCAACAGTCTCAGATGAGGAGAAACAGCAGATCGAGCGATGGATTACTGATAATGAACTTAATTTCTATGGAGATCCGGAGAATACGATTTATACCGGCGGCACGCCTCTCTTTGATGAAGCGACCGGGAAAACGCTCGATAGGTTTGAATACATTATCAATCGCCATCCTGATACACCATGGCGTCGATGACAGCAACTTCGTTACTTCTGGGAAAAATACGACTCCATTATGTCTTTCAC
>CAZOHC010000035.1:10981-11754 GCA_964579845.1 uncultured Gammaproteobacteria bacterium
GTCTTTCACAATAGGTGCAGCGACTGCTGATCCTTCCCCGCCTGTCTCTACCATAACGGTGACAACTATTTCAGGATCTTCAGCCGGTGCATAAGCAGTTAACCAGGCATGGGGCGGTGTCTTTTCTATACCGTGTTCAGCTGTCCCTGTCTTACAGGCAATTTGTATTCTCCGAACATCCTTCTGTTCCATTCCGGCAGATGATGAAGACTCCTCAACTGAGAAATAATTTTTTTCGTCAATAATCAGCGCGGGATTTTCCACAACAACCGAGAATAACGGATACGCTGTTCCCCCTTCACTGCAGGCAGCGACCATACCGTCTTGTAGTAACTGAAGCGTCTCATGAGAAATGATATCTTTCCGGATAATTTCATCATGCTCTGTTTTTAATATATGAGGCTTATATTGCGTCCCTCCGTTGGCAACGATCTCAGTCCAGCTATTCACCTGAAGCGGGGTCGCAAGCAAGTAGCCCTGACCGATACCATAGATGAACGTATCACCTAAGTACCAGTTCTCACCGATTGTCTTTTTCTTCCATTCCTGAGTAGGCAACAGCCCTTTCGCTTCCCCGAACAGATCAATGCCAAGCGTACGTCCGACTCCGAATCGAGCTGCATGTTTTGATAATGTATCAACAGAGATCATCTCTGCGAGTTTATAGAAAAAAATGTCATTTGACCTGGCCAAACTCTTCACAACATTGACAGGTCCTTCTGTTCGACCGTACTGCGTATAGTACCAATTCGAAAACGAATACGGTCCTATAT
>CAZOHC010000036.1:0-11632 GCA_964579845.1 uncultured Gammaproteobacteria bacterium
ATATATTATAGGATATATTTAGTAATTTGTCAAGTATTGAAGCTATGCGAGACTATATAACTGTATCATCGGTCAGAAATTAAAGTCAATGAAGGAGAAATCCTCAGATTGATAGGGGTTACTTCTTGAGCTCTGCCTTGAAATAGTCCACCCACGGGTTAACTGCGGGGTTTTGGTCGTAATAAAGCGCTAAAAAGAGGGTGAGGTATGAACCGTAGGCGATGACTTCGAGGACATCGTCATAGATAGTCTGACCTTCGGTGGTAAATTCATAGATGTCTTGGTTATTCTGTTTGACGACATCTAATGTCAGTTCCATTCTGCGTTTTATCTTCGGTGAATAGTTTTTTGTATTCAAGAGAATAAATGATAGTTGGGACGGCTGAGGGAACTGCAGGCCTTCCATGAGATGATGATTCAGATCCGGAACCAGGTAATAATCAGAGAATGTCTTACTCGTTTCATTAAATTGATTTCTGAGTATCTGGCCGTTTCCTGAGAGATGTTCTGCTGCAAAGATGACCGGGATTTTGCCGATAAATTTCTCATAGTCCTTCATCGCTCGATCCTTAATTCCCGGGAGGTCTTCTTTCAGCCTATTAATAGCCTCAGATATCTCCTCGTCAGCGACGGTAATGACGCCTGTTTTATTCAACAGACCGATAAGTCCCAGGATAGAGTAACCATTCCCGAGTCGTGGCACCCGTGACGGGTTTTTCGCACCGTCGAAGATGTATGACGGAACGTTGTGATCTTTGGCGAACTGGGCGAGCGGACCGCCTTGGGTGAGGATGATCATCTTGGCTCCTTTTTCCAGTGCCTCATCAGCACAGGAAAGTACTTCCTCTGTCGTTCCTGAATAACTCGTCAGTACGACGAGGGTTTGTGCATCAACGTATTGGGGAAGATGATAATCAGTTACTGTCTCGGTCGGATATGGCATCTGGGAGCCCTGGAGTGCTTTCAGAACGAGCGCACCGTAGATCGATGCACCCATCCCGCAGAAGACGATATTTTTAATATCCGTAAGGTTGTCAGGTAGGTCGAGTGCATTTACCTCATCCCATGCAGTCTGAAGCTGCTCTGCCAACAACTCAGTCGAACCGTAGGTGTCTTGCGGATCCAGTTTTTTAATAGCTTCGTGATCGTTAAAGTTTTGCATACGTATTTTTCAGTAAAATCAGAATACTTGGTGACTCAGAATTTCTAATGTGTCTGACAATCTGGAATCTATTTTCTGCGTCTTCTGAGTCTTCTGAATTATAAGTTCTTCCGTTCTTCGTTCCTCATCGCTTCAGTCTCGTCCGGTCGTTTATAGTCGTCTTCGAGACGATAGGTAATACCTGTCTCAGGGCTTGAAACCTCGAAAATATCGCAGTCCGTGATTCCGATGAGTCGGTGGCGCTGGCCGACCATACTGGTAAAGCCATGGCCCTCGGAGAGTTCAGTCTCTATCAGCTCACCTTCATCATTATCCCACAGCACTTTGGCTTTTCCTGATTTCAAAATCCAACTCTCGACCTTCTCGTCGTGCACCTGCAGGCTGAGCCTTTTCCCGGCGTCGATATGAATGATCTTCCCGGCATATGGAAGATGCGGGGGAGTAAAGATCAATTCATACCCCCAAGGCTTTGTTACCTTAATAATAAAAGGGTCGTTTGAAAACGTGTCTTTTTTAAATTGCTTATAGTCCTGCATAGATTAATGTCCTGTGTGTTCTTCGTGCTGGCCGATTTCCTGAATAAAGTTCTTCACTTCAGCAAATTTTTCTTCCATAACTGCTTTATCATAAGCCTCCAGATTCAGTCTGAGTAGAGGCTCAGTATTTGATGTCCTGACACTGAATCGCCAGTCAGGATAACTGATTGCGATACCATCAAGCTCTGATAACTCTCCGTCGCTATACTGTTCCTTCAGCTTGGATAAAATCTCAGGGGCATTTGAGACGCGGAAATTATACTCACCGGATTCATGACTACGAGTTAATTCTTCAACAACTTCTGAAAGCGATTTACCCTCTTCTGAAAGCACTTTGAGAACACTGATCATTGTCGCAAGCTGTGATTCTGCATTACCGTTTGCCTTATAATAAAAATGTCCTGAAGATTCACCGGCGAAGATAGCTCCTGTTTTACCCATCTGTTCAGTGATAAACGCATGACCTACTCTGGTGATTTCATATTTGCCACCGAATTCTTCGACGATTTTCTTTGAACCGAGTATATATCGGATATCAAAAAGAATTGTCGCTCCGGGATTTTCTTTTAATAATTCACGGGCAACTAATGCGGTGATTATCGTCGCCGGGACTACTTGTCCTTTCTCATCGATAAAGTATAACCTGTCACCGTCTCCGTCCGGTGCCAGTCCTAAGTCTGCTCCTTCTTCGAGAACTCGAGCCTGGAGGTCCTTGAGATTATTAAAATCAAGCGGGTCAGGTTGGTGTGCCGGGAAGCTACCGTCTAATTCAAAATTCATTTTGATCAGATCAGCCGGAACCTTTTTAAATAATCCTTCGATGTAGGTGGCACCCATTGCGTTTGCAGGATCTGCAACGATCTTAAATTTTTTTATTTCCGGGTTGTTGAGAAGTGCTAGGGAATTTTCTACTTCGTCATCCATGATGTTTTCCTTAGGAGTAACGTACCCTTCAAATGTCGGCGTAAACGATACACCGTTGAGGGCTTTTTCTTTAATCTCGTCCATGCCGGTGGCTTTTCCGATTTTAATGAGTCCATGAGGACTGTTCATCACAAACTTCATGCCGTTGTATTCTTTCGGGTTATGTGAGGCTGTGACTTGTATCCCGCAGTCGTATCCGTAATGAGAAACAGCGAAATAAAATGAAGGTGTAGAAACTTTGCCGATGTCGATTACTTCTGCTCCCATCGATACTAATGTCTCTTTGACGGCTGAGAAGAGTTGATGTCCTGAGAGACGCATATCATAGCCGACAACTACCCGTAGTTGCCTGTCCGTGCCGATTTTATCGGTAAAGAATGAAAAAATCGCTTTGGTGATATCTTTGATTCCTTCTTCGTTCAGTTCGGTGGGGTAGATGGCGCGGATGTCGTAGGCTTTGAAGATTTTCGGGTTGAGGTTTTTTGTTTGGTCTGTCATAACACGGATACTTTCAACTCCAGTTTAGATATCAAGCAACCAAAAGTCAATAGCAGAAGTGAGAGGGACCGGAAGGTTACCTGTTTTTTGAGCGAGATCAATCTCAGCCAACGCCCGGTAGTGTTTGATCAGTGCATCTTTTTTAAATGCTCTGCTTTGTCGTTCCAGCTTCTGTTTCTGCCACGGAGCCATACGCTTGACTTCATCAATCGGGTCATCAGTCCTCGAATACACAGCCAGAAGAAATCGCATCTGTCTGATGATCATAAAAAAGACCATCTCCACTTCAACTGTTTTGAGTGTTTGGTGAAAAAGCTTGAGCGAGGTCGTACTCTTCGGTTTGAGGCTGTCGAGGAATTGAAATAAGCTTTTCGGAAGCGTAAATATCTGAGATTTCGCATGTTTGAGTGAACTGAGTACGCGTTTATCGATTTCTTTTCCCTCCCAGAGGTATATGTTCGCATTCGTTTGGGAATCCAGTTCCGCGAGAATAGCAGTCAGTTCTTTCCCTTTTTTTTTCTTCGTGAGTAGTGATTCGATGAAGACATTTCGCTCCTCACCGAATAACCCACCGCCGTCGAGAATCTGAATCAGATCAGTCAGATTTACTTGGTCAGCTTCAAGTGTTATCGGATGAGATGTCCTTTTTTTGGCATTAATATAAAACGTTCGGGAAGAAGCAGTATCGTCTCCGTGAATAATTGTTAACATAAAATTTAGTATAAAGGGGAATGTATCAAGTATTAAGGAGGATAGTACGATAGAAATGAAAGCAAAACTTCCTTTAAACTTTATACCTGTCCCGTACCCCTAATCATAATTTCATTATCCACTTAAAAGCGGACTGGACGGCATTTGAAAGCGGGTAGTCTGAATCGTCTCGGGCGTCAAAGTTTTTCGTAGGGAACGATTCTGAGGAGGCGGTATTTCCGGCGAGAACATGTTGCGGAGCGGTAAGGATAGGCTCTCCTTTTACTTTGGGAAAGTTTTTAAACGTTGTGTATTGTTTGGTTTCATTGCCGTCAGGTGTCAGGAATGAAAACTGTTGGAACGGCCCACCGCCTGCTCTCAGGAGAAATGGTGCTACCGTCACAATTCCCTCGTCATTCCAGGTCGAGTTCAATGCCTGGTAGTAGTATTCAGCTCGAACTTCATCTGAGATCACATCAGCAGTCCAGCCTGTCTCAGTAATGAAGACAGGGAGTTTTTTCCCGCTGAAACTTTCAACGAGTTGACGTTCGTACATGAAACTCGCGATACTCATCTGACTGACGACTGAGTAATGCTGCGAGAATCCAGGATTCGGATAGGAGTGACTGCTGAGGCCGTCTATTTTCGTAAAGATATCGGGCACTGCCTGTTCCATGCCGATCATATAGGCGTATTGATTCGCATATTCTCCCGGTTTGTTCGGTGCAGCATTATCAAGTCCTGCTGAAATCATAAAAAAATCCGGATGTACCCGTTTAAACGTATCAACACTAAAATTAAGTATCTTTGCGTATTCTTCAGGATTCGGTGATCCACCCCATTCATCACCGCGATTTACTTCATTAAAGACGATAACATAACGGTTTTTAGTCGGCCAGTGAAGAGAATTCAAGAAATTCGCAAAATCCAGAATATCTGCCTCGTCAGGTTTGCGCCAGACTTTAGTATTGAAGTAATCACCTTCGGTCGCAAGTCGGATGAGCGGGATCAGGTGCAATCGTCGGCATTCATCCATAAATTTCTGCCATTTGACGATATCTTTATCACCTGACTGGATCGGTATGGTGACATACCCCCAGTCTCCACCGTTGGTATTGACGAGCTTTGCTGCGTCTTCCAGTTCATCATGGAAGAGTATATGAATACCGAATTTATTATTCGGTTTCTCAAGCGGGTGTGAAACAGCCAGGACTTGGGTCACGGTCAGCGAAAAGAAAATGAGCAGAACTGAGCAGAAGATAAGTAATTTTTTCATTGTTGAATATTCTTCGAGTGCAGATCGCTTCAAGCGACCGGAATCGAGAAGTTGTATTATTCTCGACTTCACTCGAATACTATTTCTATTATAGCAAGGAATGGAAAGCACAGGGATAGTATATCGTGGATGAGTCCTATAGTCAAATTTCCGGCAGATAGGGTATAATGAAAGAATCATTCTGAGGACGCGAAGGATGTATCGTATGAGATTAATCACTTCGCATTGCCACCCGTAGGAGGGCTCAGAATGACTCGATAGGTCATGAAAAATATTTGGAAAACACTACAAAAACCGATGATGATTCTTGCCCCGATGGATGATGTCACAGATAGTGCATTCAGACGGCTTGTTGCGGAGATAGGCAAGCCGGATCTGTTTTTTACGGAGTTCGCGAATGTCGAGGGGATTTTTTCTGCCGGAAATAAAACCGTGATGAAGAAACTGTATTTTACGCCAGATGAAAAACCGCTCATCGTCCAGCTCTGGGGGAGTACGCCTGAAAAGTATGAAAAAGCTGCGAAACTGGCTGGTGACATGGGATTTGACGGCGTGGATCTGAATATGGGCTGTCCGGAACGGTCAATTATGAAAAAAGGCTGCTGCGCAGCGCTCATCAATAATCCTGATCTGGCCGGCGAGATTATCGCTGCGACAAAACGGGGAGCAGCAGGCAAGATCCCGGTCAGCGTAAAGACACGGATCGGTGTTAATACGATCGAGACCGAACGGTGGCTCAGCTTTCTTTTGCAGCAGGATATCGCAGCACTGACTGTTCATGGACGAACAGCCAAAGAAATGTCAAAAGTTCCGGCACACTGGGATGAAATAGGTAAAGCAGTCACACTGCGTGATACTTTGAGGAAGGATACGGTCATTATCGGAAACGGAGATATCAGGAGTATGGAAGAGGCGAATGACGTGGTTGCAAAGTATGGTGTTGACGGCGTGATGATCGGGCGAGGTATATTCGAAAATATCTGGGTTTTTAACCCGTCTGTAGATAACGAGTCAGCACCGCTTGCTGAACGACTACGGCTGCTGCTTCGTCATATGGAGCTTTTTGAAGAAACGTGGAAGGGACAGAAAAATTTTCAGATCCTCAAGAAGTTCTTCAAAATTTATGTCAAAGGGTTTGATAATGCGAGTGAGATCAGAATAAAACTTATGGATGTGAAGAATCCGGAAGAAGTGATGGCAGTCCTGAGAGAGTATCTTCCGGAAACCTCAGAAGTAATGCTTGTCAGAGAAACAGAAAGTCAGAAGGTCTGAAGATTCCGATTTTCTGGTACACTGAGTGTTCCGAGTCTTCTGTACTATGAGAAAATTTACGCAACCACTCCCTAGCTATACTTTCACCAAAGAAGGATACGAAGCGATGCAACAAGAAGAACGTGAATTGCTCGCATCTCGTCCTGCTGCTATCGCAGAGCTTCAGAAAGCCCGAGCACTCGGTGATCTGAAAGAAAACGGGTACTACCAAGCGACACGACAGCAAGTGAATTCGATCGATAGACGGCTCAGACAGCTGAAGTTATACCTGAAATACGGTAAGATCATTGCGCCGACAGGGACTGATGCAGTCGGGATAGGGAATACCGTCGTCATCCATGACGGAGAGCAGGAGATTACCTATGCAATTGTCGGTCAACATGAAGCCAATCCTTCAGAAAAAAAACTCTCCGACCGCTCACCGATAGGAAAAGCACTCATGGGAAAGAAAAATGGAGAGCAGGTGGTTGTACATACACCTGGTGGAATAAAATCGTTCACAATTTTACAGATCAAATAACTTGTACGTCACGTATTGCAGCAATGAAAAGAGAGCGGCTTTCCTTTTCAGGAATTATTGAGCCGTGAGGCTCTCAATCCGCTCGAGGCGGATGCCGCTCTATGTGTACTCCTTTTACGGAGTTCGAAAGTACGTGCTAATGCTAATCGGTGTGTTCATCCCGGCTCATGCGATGCCGGTTGTACGCGGTGACGGACATCATCGCGACAGTCACCGCAGCCACGAATAACCCAAAAACGAAAAAGAACGTCATCCCGAACTGTAGGCCAGCGCCGATTGCTGTCCCTGACATGAGTGCAGCACCGGTTCCGGTGCTGGGCAGGGTCGTAACGTTTGTTCCGGTCATGGTTTCTCCTTGTCTACGAGTTGTCAACGTAATACCCGAACGGACGGAAGCGACTTGCTTTTTCACCTCGCTTTCTACCAGTTTTTACTGGGCTTTACTGCGTTTTTAACGTAGGAGATCAAAGTCAGTGATTGATCCCACGTGACGTACAACTCAATAGGTATGAGCGTCGACACAATGAGAAACTGACCCAGATCTTTGTTCCGCACGAAACTGAAACGGTAGAGGTAATTCGCCATTACCAAACCGATAATGGGAAGCGACCACACCTGAGGTCTCAGTTGTGCCAGTGGAACCAAAAATGGGATGGAGAGCCAGAGCAGGGCGATTCCGAACCTGGTTAGGATGACAGTTATGTAAAACAACTGCACCATAATTTCACGTCGGATCTCCCTCGCGAATCCTCTTCTGCGAATGGTAGCTACGGTGCCGCCATACCAGCGAGACCTCTGATTTTTGAGTTCTTTAATGTTCAGCATCGCGTCTGTTCTGCTGAACATCTTCATTCCGATTTTCGTGTCATAGCCGAGTCGTTGGACATCGAGGGTTAGCTCGTAGTCTTCAACGATCGATGACTCCTGCCAGATGATGCTGGTTGCGGTCTCTTTTTTTCGGGTTTTGGCAACGTGTCTGAGCGTTTCCATTCGGTAGATGCAAACAGCACCTGCCAAAACTTTGGCTTTTCCGTTTCGTTGAAAGTGAGCACTGTCACTCATCCCGTACTCGATGTTCTGGAACCTCCAGAGAAGACGTCCCCAGAACGGGGTGTCGTGACTGTATGGTTTCAGGAAACAGCGAGATGAGATTCCTCCAAGTTTGGGGTTTCTCCGGAATTCTTTGATGCCCATCTCAACCAGTCTACTATCGAGCTCTGTATCTGCATCCATCTGCAGGACATAGTCCCAGTCTGCAGGGTTCAGCGACAGGAGAGCTGTGTTCAGGGCTCCGGCTTTTTTCCCTTTGTGCTTGGGGATCTCCAAGACTTCGACATTGTCATAGGTAGCAGCGTATTCATTCGCTATTGCTACCGTATTATCGGTACAGTTATTGGGGATGATAAGAATTTTATCGATTCGTAGTGTCTGCGCGAGGAGAGATTCGATAGTTTGTGCTATCTGATCCTCTTCATTGTATGCAGGCACGAGCGCGACAATTCTTGCGGTGTCTTCCAAGTCAGTGCTCCTTTGCGCGGATTACTCATTCGGTAACACGTACTTCATTTTTAAGGTACATACGACTCCGAAAACATTGCATGGAAATCACCCGCGTTTTTGGATGACCCACATACATAGTTTCGAAAGCATAATCATCGATTATAACGGAAAGATTTTCGAAATACAAGCTATAGGTCTGCAGTAGTACATTATCTTAACCTGGAAAATTGATGAGATAAACCTATAGTCTTGATTATGCGTCGATTGCCTGGTAGAATATGTCCAGTCCTCTGTGGGAGGAGAAGCGATTTTGATAGCATGCTCAGGAGGGACTCATGAGCACGTTGAATCGGAGGTCAGTCGTGAACATAGTCGCTGCTCTGCAGGCATTGAATCATTTGCGAGCTTGCGGAATGAAAGTGTCACAAGATACCGGAGCATGTTCAGCTCGTGTCGCGCTTACGTTCGATGACGGCCCGGATACTGAACTGACTCCTCCTATTTTGGATATCCTTGACGAATACAATGTTCAAGCAACATTTTTCGTTCTGGGTTCCAAAATTGAGGGAAATGAGCCCATCATCAGAAGAATGATTGATTCAGGTCATTCGGTTCAGAACCATACCTGGGATCATCCATTTCTGACACAGCTCCATGCTGATCAGATCTGGAGTCAAATCGAACTAACTAACCTGGCTATTATGGCTGCCGGAGCACCGATGCCTATGTTCATCAGACCTCCGTATGGAGACTACGATGAACAGGTACAGTCAGTCATCGAAGCAAGCGGCATGAACATGGTTACCTGGACAGGAATTCTTGATCCGCGTGACTGGGACGGTTCTTCAGCAGATGAGATCCTGAGGAGGATTACCGATAACCTGACTGACACAGGTGTCGTGCTTCTGCACGATATCCAACTGGAGACCGGTAGAGCACTGCCCGAGATAATCACTGGAATCCGTGATCGAGGCTACTGCATCGAACAATTCGATGGTAGTGAATACTGGACTCTTAACGTTTAGTAGGTAAGGACACATCGGGGAAGTACACAGAACACTGGTACTTCCCCTTTTTCATGGTAGAGAGGTCATTATATTTCTGGTTTACGATCATATGCTCAGGTTTTCGATAGGCTTCGGTATGGACGTTAGAGTTTTTGTGGGATTGGAGGAGGTTATTCTTTACCCTCGTATGCAGCTTGTAACTTCGCAATATCAAATTTTTTCATCGGTAGGTAAGCTTTCGTTACCCGTGCTACTTGTTCAGGTGTTCCGTTCGTGAGCATCTCGTTCATAACAGCAGGTACGATCTGCCAGGATACGCCGTATTGATCTTTGAGCCAACCGCACTGTTCTGCTTCCGGAACTGCTGAGAGTTTTTCCCAGAAGTAGTCGATTTCCTCCTGATCTTTACAGGAGACCATGAGTGAGATTGCCTCGTTGAAAGAAAATCCGTGTTCACGTGCACTATCCATTGCAGTCATCCATTGACCGTTAAGCATAAAGTCAGAGAACATAACCGTTCCTTCTTTATCCGGTTCCATCCCGGCAGGATACCTGGCGACCATACCTTTTTTGGTATCAGTTGAGCCGGGTGCTTCATCGAACACTGATACATAAAAATCTCCCGCTTCTTCTGCTTTACCACAGACTGCTTCGACGAATAACAGTGAGGGCATAATAAACGGCCGGGGTTCTCCTGACGGGTCACTCAGAATCAGCTGCCATGAGATACCGTATTTATCCTGAACCCAGCCGTATCGTTTACTGAACGGGTAGGTATCAATAGGCATGAGTGCTTTGCCGCCATCGATAAGTTTTTCCCAAACCTCATCAATTCGTTTTTCGGCTTCCTCGTCCTGCGCCGGATCGAAATTCACCATGAAACTGATTGAGGGATTCGGTGTAAACAGTGGTCCCGCACTGATCGCCATGAAGTCCATGCCCCAGAGGGTAAATGAAACAAGGTCGCAGTCACCAGATGGCGTGTCATGGAGTGTTGTGGTGTTCGTTACTTTTGAATCAGGGAAAACTGAGGTATAAAATGCTGCTGCTTCTTTCGCTTGGGTATCAAACCAAAAATGCGGGGTAATCTTCTGCATACTCAGATAGTAGCAGAACATAATGCAGCGCTACAAGTGACAGAATAAACCCGCCACCCCCTGGCGGGTTTAGGAATTTCTGCCTTGATTCCGATTCCTTAAAAAAATACTCAGCATTTGCTGAGTATTTTTATGAGTGACCCCAGCGGGAATCGAACCCGCGATTTCCGGGATGAAAGCCCGGCGTCCTAGGCCGCTAGACGATGGGGCCATGCTGTGCCTAACACAGTCAGGCTACCCCTCACGGGATAGCCTGACTATTATAGCTAAATGCTGCCTATAAGACAACATCTACCGTCGATATCGGTATCAGCTATTTCTTCGTAGGTTTATTCTGGTTCCTGAATCCATCGCGGATCGATTCCAGAATGGAACGTGCCGTATCCTGTCCTCCCAGACCGAATGCGAGACCTCCTGCGAGCGCGATCATCGCGACGAGTCCTGTAAACAGAATTCTGACGAGATCTTCAGCGACTCCCAGTTGGTTGAGCACTGCCAGAACGACGAAAACGATAATCGCCCAGCGAACGACAGATGCGACGACATGTGCACCGTCTCGGAGAATTTCTCTCGCTGATGCAAGCACCAGGTCATATGCGAGACGAGAGAAGACAAATCCGATCAGGACGATAATTCCTGCAACGAATACATTCGGCAGGTAGAGCAGGAATGCATTCAGGATAATCGTAATCTGTTCCAGTCCCCATACGTCAGCTGCCGGAATAAGAAAGATAATAACGACAAACCATCGAATTAACTCTGATATAAAATCAGTCCAAGTAAAGTCTTTCCGCTGTGGCACGCCGTATTTCTGGAGAAACTCATCAAGTTTTACTGCATTCAGCAGCTCAACGACCAATCTTTTGACGATTGACGCCAGAATAATACCGATTAAAAGGATAATAATTCCGGCGATGAGGTTCGGGATAAACGCACCTGCAGCTCTGAGCGCGTCATTCAAGGAGTTAAGTATCGTATCACCGACATTTGGTGTCATAGGTATTCACCTCCTTTCGTTTTAATACTCATGAGGTAGTGACGAATCGGATGTCGAAGATTACAGTGAGTATCACACCTTTTACTTAGCTTGTCAAGTGAATATGAGGCTGGTATAATTGTGAGATAGTAAATCATATGTATTATACATATG
>CAZOHC010000037.1:0-10861 GCA_964579845.1 uncultured Gammaproteobacteria bacterium
GTCTATGGTTTATCAGTCAGATAGAGGTAGTGATAGTGACGGGTGGGTAGTAATTTATATTGATATGATAGTTAAAACTGATATATATAATTTAAGATAACTTTGCGTTATATTGTTTGATATAGTCAGCGTAGAAATTAGGTAGTAAATCTATAAAGGCCTTTTTGCAATCCTCATACTATCGTCCTCTTTACCTTAATCTTTTAAGAATTCTTTTCTTAATAACATAGAGAAAGACGAGAACAACGATAATTGTAATCACGAGTTCTATCGGTGCCACCATGAAATACGTTGTCTGTGAAATCGGAGCAGGGAGATTCGGGCCGGTTACTTGTAGCCTTGCTTTATAGATTCCAGGGAAGAGGTTGGTTTCCTGGTACACGAGCGGTTTTTCATCGTATGATTGTACTCTTTTAATTGAGGAATGATCGCTTTTGACTGTGTCTAACTGTGTCAGTTCAGTAGGTCCGATCAACGACCGTGTGCTCTGTGAAAGAATTGTCGTCTGTGGAATCGTAACAACTTCGAGTGTATTTCCGAAGATATTCTGAATATTGATACTTGCGTTAACTTGTGAAAAATGCGCAGTTTCATTCGTGAGACGGACGTGAAAAGGGATCGGGCTTTCCTGTGAAAACGCAGGTGTGCTGAATTCTTTGAGCGCGATGTTCCGCATCGGGTCAGGACTGACTGAGAGGAGGAAATGACTTGCAACCCCTGCTGATAAAGTTGAGTAAGCACTTACACTTTCTGTCTGCTGATCGTGCCCAGTACTCTCCGGCTTGGTGATAAAAATAATGGAGTAATAGAAATCTTGCGCTTTTTGATCTCTCGGGATGCTAACCTGCATGCTCAGTGTTTTTTCTGCTTGTGGCGCGAGGATGATCTCAGTCACTGCTTCGCCACGGTCAAGCACCACCGTCTCCTGGAGGAACTTCGGCACATTCGGCTCGTAGAGCACCTGTCCGTTTTCTTCAAGTGATGCCCGGAAGGTCTGGACCAGTGGGGTAAGGACGACCGGTTCACCCGTCAGGTTTTTTACCACGATCTCAGCTGTTTCTGTCTCACCCGGAGCAGTGAGGATCTGCGTTACCTGTGGATAGACACCGAAAGCGAGCTCAGCTGCTGATACATTTTTCGCGGTTAGCGAGGCTATGAGCGGAGAGCTAGCGAGAGTGACAACTGTGATCGGTAGTCGTTTTTTCATAATCAAAATCCCGGAGCAGCGATAAAGACTAGGGCGTTTGTGTAGGTTCCTTTTTCTTGTGTCCCGGCAACATTTACTTTATAGGTAATTCTCGCATTCACCGGTTTGTTCGTACCGAGGCTGCGGATCACTTGCATGCCTGTCTCCTGTTTTGCGACGTCAGCAAACTGACGATAGTGCTGCTGATTAAGGAAATCAGGGGAACAAAATGTATCATTCTCTGTCTCATCGCATCGGAAACCCAGGCCATATGTCAGTGTGTCCTCCCAGGGACGTGCAACTGCTTGGGTACATTGTCCGTCGTCACAGGTCGTATCAGGGATGAATACTTCTTCTTGTTTCATGAGCGGATGATTCGCATATGCGAACAGGCTGTAACCGGTAGCATTTCCCGGGTCCAGCACAAAACGATGTGTTCTGATAACCGGGTTCGTCGGGTCAATCGGGCCGAAGTCGACGTCTGACTGGTCAAGTCTGAGGCTGAAGAATTTTTTTTCTTCCGGGGGTTTTTGTTCCTGGGGATTCGGATGAGGCACGACGGACTGACTTTCTTCAGCCTCATGCTGATTCAATGTGGTTGTCGGAAGGAGTTTGCCGCCTGATCCACGGGGAGGCTTGGGGGTACTGGTCGGTGCGATGTCTATCCCTTCGATAAAAATCGTCGATGAATTGTTCGTATGTACCTGGGCTCCTGCCTGATTCAGGCTGAGCTGGACCAGTACCAACGATAGGATGAGAATTGTGAGTGTGGCGGGAAGATCGGGCAATCGCATAGGTGGTGTTCTTTCATCCTACTGAATCCGCCATCTAAATACAATATTTATGAAGCCGATACCTCTTTTTCCAGCCTCGACACTGTGCTATACTTTCGAGGACGGCAGATAGCGTTACAGAAAACAGATGACAGATAACAGAAAACAAAAAAAAGAAAACAGTGGCGAAAAGTATAATCCCGGTGAGATTGAGTTGAAATGGCAAGCTAAATGGGAAGCGGAGAAGACATATCAGCCGGACCTCGACACTGCTACCTCGTCCGCCTCAGGCACGGAGAACAAGACCCTGCCTGGTGCCAGGCAGGCTTTTTATAACCTCATGATGTTCCCATACCCTTCAGCTGAGGGGCTGCATGTCGGCAATATGTATGCGTTCACAGGCGCTGATGTCTATGGCAGATTTAAGCGCATGACCGGCCATACGGTTTTCCAGCCGATCGGGCTGGATGGCTTCGGGATTCACTCAGAGAACTATGCACTCAAAGTCGGTTCACATCCGATGGAACAGGTTGAGGTATCAGAGGAGAACTACTACCGCCAGCTCCGATCAATCGGTAACGGCTATGATTGGTCGCATACGGTTGAGACATATAAGCCTGATTACTACCGTTGGACACAGTGGGTCTTTGTGCAGCTATTCAAAGCAGGCCTAGCATATCGTGCAGCTGCTGAGGTGAACTGGTGTCCCTCATGCCAGACCGTGCTCGCTGATGAACAGGTAATACAGAAAGTCAAAAGGCAAAAGGCAAAGGGCAAAAATAAGGAAGAATCTATAGAAATGAGTGTGGGGGTTTGTGAGCGATGTGATACTGAGGTAGAGAAGCGGAACTTAGAACAGTGGTTCTTCCGTATTACAGGATATGCGGAGCGATTATTACAGGATTTAGACACTATCGACTGGACAGAAAAAGTAAAACTCGCGCAAAGGAACTGGATAGGAAAGAGTGAGGGAGCTGTGGTGAAGTTCTTAGTTCCCGGCTCTCAGTTTGTAGGAGAAGCTACTGCTAAAATGGAATCTCCTCAGAACGAAGAATCAATAGCTACGAACTCACATTCACTGGAGGTTTTTACCACCCGTCCCGATACGCTCCATGGGGCAACGTTTATGGTCGTGTCACCGGAACATCCACTGGTCGATACGCTCTTGCGTAATCAGCAAACAGCAAACAACAATCAGGATGATAACGATACTTTACAGGCAGTACGGGCGTATGTTGAGCAGGCCAAAGGGATGAGTGATAGAGATCGAAATGATGCCTCGAAAGAGAAAACTGGCGTCTTTTCAGGTTTGTATGCCGAGAATCCGGTGAACGGTCAGCAGATACCGATCTGGATTGCTGATTATGTGCTCATGGGGTACGGAACAGGTGCTATCATGGCTGTCCCGGCACATGATCAGAGGGATTACGAGTTCGCAAAAAAGTATGATCTGCCGATTGTCGAGGTCATAACAGGTGGTGATATCACCAAAGAAGCGTATGCCGGCAACGGTGTTTTGGTCAATTCAGGTGACTGGAACGGTTGGTCGACGGAGAACGCGAAGCAGCAGGCGATCACATGGCTCGAAGAGCGGAAAGTAGGTCAAAAGGAAACAAACTATCACTTACGTGACTGGCTTATCTCACGTCAGCGGTACTGGGGTGCACCGATTCCTATGATTTATTGCGAAACCTGTGCAGCTGAGGGGAAGAGCTGGTTCACGACAGATGAGGCAAACAGCATTAGACATTCGAAATTAGAATTTAGAAATTCCACATCTGCAGATGTGTTTGGTTGGTATCCTGAAGAGAATCTTCCGGTCCTGCTTCCGCATATCGATGATTATCGACCGGTCGGTACCGGCAAGGCACCGCTTGCGAATCATCCGGAGTTTTATGAAACGACCTGTCCGGGCTGCGGCTCACCTGCGAAGCGGGAAACAGATGTCTCGGATACATTCCTCGACTCATCCTGGTATTTCCTGAGGTATCCTGCAACTGATCTGAAGCATATTCCGTTTCCAATGAAAGCTTCAGAGCTTCAGAGCTTCAAAGCCTCAGAGCAGGAAGAACGTGTGAAAGCTGAGAAGAGGATGGCGTGGCTTCCTGTCAGTCAATATATTGGCGGAGCGGAGCACTCAGTGCTACACCTTCTTTACGCACGATTTGTGTATAAAGTATTTGTTGACCTCGGATATCTGGATGTGTCGAAAGGTGAAGAGCCGTTTCCGAAGTTCTTCGCCCACGGACTCATTATCAAAGAAGGCGCGAAGATGAGTAAAAGTAAAGGTAACGTCGTTGTTCCTGATCTCTACATAAAAAAGTATGGCGCTGATACCTTGCGGACATACCTCATGTTTCTGGGACCGTTCTCAGAAGGCGGCGATTTTCAGGACGCAGGTATCGACGGGATTAACAGATTCCTCAGACGAGTCTGGAAGCTTTTTACCACGACGACGGTAAGTAGCAGTCAAGATGATCATTCTGCTAACTCTCTCATGCATCGAACAATAAAAGGAGTCAGTTCTGACATGTCGAGCCTCCGGTACAACACTGCAATCGCCAAACTCATGACGTGGTATAACGCGCTCTCGCAGCAGGAGGTACGTTCAGAGGAAGAAGTCCTAACATATCTCAAACTTTTGGCACCGTTCGCGCCGCACATGACGGAGGAGTTGTATCAGCGGATACGCAACCGGTACAACAAGGGCGTTCTACAAGCAGGAGACAGTTCTGAGGCATTCTCTTCCATTCACACCTCGTCGTGGCCGGTGTATGATGAAGCATTCTTAATAGATCAAACCGTGACAATCGCTATTCAGGTGAACGGAAAACTGCGGGATACGGTGACGGTGCAAAAAGAGATAAGTGGTAAGCAAGAAGAAGTCGAAAAGATGGCAAAAGCGAGTGAAAAGGTTCAGACATTTATCAATGGAAAAGACATCAAAAAAGTCATCTACATCCCCGGTAAGATCTTGAATTTTGTGGTGTAAACTCTGATGGTAATTACCTTCCATCTCAAGTGGAGGAGTGTCTCTGATTTCAAGTTCTCAAATTACACTAAAATATCCTATAGCATTGATTTTTCTCTTGAAAAATAGTATAATTATGCTACTTTTACCCGGAAGATGTCCCGTTCGGGACAAGCGCTTTCGAGTCAAAGGAACGTTATACTCGCAAGCAAAGAAGGGACTGGCAATGTCAGATGGATTCGGCCTCATAGCATTTCTCGACTCCATCGGAGAGTCCAGAGAAGAAGCTAAGGTTGAACGGGCACGAACAAAACAACGGGAGGCTCGTGCTTACGTCAGGTCAGAACCTGTTCATGTACCGTTACCGGTGTACATGCTACTACTTCTTGTAGCCGTCTGGTACCCACCGGTAGGTGTGCCGATACTGGTACTGTTCGTGTTCTGGAGGTGGAGATCAACTTTGAACATTAGGCGAGGATTAAGCACGAAACGTTTGAGGGAGAGCTGACTCCATGTGGAGTGGAAGGTCTTTCCTCTCGTACATTCACAAGTGAAGGAGAAAGTCGTGACTTTTTTTCAAAGTGCTATCGGATTGATAGCACTATTGGGTACGTTCGCAGTAGTCTTCGGATCGTATATTACGTTCCGGATGTGGAGTGATGTCCTTGGCACGTGGGAAAGAGTGCTATGGTTCGTTGCCATGGCTACGCTTGTCGCGAGTGGGCTCGGCCTGCTCTACAAGTCGATTGAAAATATCGGCTTGGTGACTGTTTTGGAGCTCTCGCTCCTGCCATGCATAGGCATCCTACTCTGGGTGTTCTTGCAGAATCGGAGCTCGCATCGCACGCAGAGCATCAAGCGACACCTCACGTAATTTTTCACTTTCACGCCCCCCACTCCGCTAATAAGCGGGGTGGGGGTTTTTCATGGTTAAGGCAGAGTGGGAAATGTTAAGTTGATATGATGAAAATAGTTACTTCCATAGTAGAGAGAGTAAAAAACTCATTCATAATGACTGCATATTCAGCTTGGCCTGAATCAGCATTGCAAGGCCATCAGAAGAATTAAGCCTGATGTAGTCAGAGGGACTTTGGCAAATCCCCTTGATACAGCGCATATCAAGTCACCTGCTGAAGCTGAAAACAAAACGGCTACGTAGCGATAACAGTGCAGTTAATCTGGTATACTGGAGTCGTTTTGAAGGGGAGATCACTCCGCGCGGAGTGAATATGTCTTTCCTTTGGTACGTTAACACGTGAAGGAGTCAGTCATGACTTTCGTTCAGATGATTCTGGGATATGCCGCGATAATAGGTGCGGTCATCTTGTTCGGAGGATCATATTTCGCATTTCGCCATTGGCGCAGCACGACTGAGGTTTGGTGCAGGAGGCTGGGAATCATTCTCCTCCCGATTATCGTTGGGAGTATCGTCTTCTTAATCCGTCTGGCTATTCGAAAAATTGGCCTTCAGTCGGTGGGAATCGTTTCAGTGATATCTTTCGGAACCATGCTTGCTGTTTGGTTTCATAGTGATGATCATGAAACGCATCAATCAGAACCTCCGTGAGTCATTCTCACCCCTTCATGTCTTCGCCCCTCACCATTATTCGTGGTGAGGGGCTTTTTCATTGAAAAACCATGCCCACAGCACGACCTATAACTATGATTTTAGCTTTGAATGTGCTATACTAATCGGTAGACGGTAAAGTGTGAACAGACGGCTATATGAGCCTTCAGGATTCGCACTTTTTCTTTCTAAACCGCTGAAACGAGCGGTGCCCGGTATCAGTTGATACCGGGTGATGTACATTGAAATCGCGAAAGGACGCAGGACATGAGTGACTTCCTCTTGGCGCTCTTACTCTTGTGGTATTCGATGAGCCTTCGCGAACGCTCCACGCATCGCATCAACCAGGCTGAACAAGTTCTGAATGATAGCCGATCTATGGCGTGGGCGAGCGTTAAGGAGAAACATGATGCCGCACGAAGAGAAAAAGATAGCGCACAAATTCTCCACGATTTTTCAAAGGCAGGTATTTTGGTCTCCTGTCTTCTGATTATTGTGAATATACTCCTCAACTTGGGTACCATCAAATCGTGGATATTTAGCCTGTAGGAGTAAAGGAGGGAAAACGCAGTACGCAAGCGGTACTATGGAGTACCGCTCGATCATCACCGAAAGGAACGATCATGCCGAATCTGGACCTACAAACCGTTATCCTGATGGATAACGAATCACGAACAGTCAAGTCATCGTCTGCTACTGATGGTGATAGGGCATTCCGATTGATTCTGGAATTTGATCAGGCTGTTGCCAATTCCGGCACTGCCACACTGATTTTCCATTTTTATCTGGGAAACAGTGAGTGGCATCACAGGACCTTTGTTGACGAGGGCGTGGTCGAGTACCAAGGCCTCATCAATGTGGGGGAGATCTCAGAGCCTGAGGTCGAAGAGGACATTCTCCCGGGAATCTGGGGATTGCACTGAGCCCATGAAGGAGGATTTCATGTCGGACAAATCGTCTGAGGCAGGCGTCCGTCCGGACGCCACGTCGATTACGGTCGATGATGATGCGCTGGATTACCACGAGACTCCTTTGAAAAAGGAAGCTCGTCCGGAGGAGAAAGTGCTCATCCTATCCTGCCCTGATCCTTTATACTGTGACTGTCCTCATAACCCTGATGGGCTATAGGGACAATACTTCGCGATTACCAGCTCCATCTCTCCGCTACACGCGGAGGGGTGGGGCTTTTTTGTGATTGCTTGACAGCGCGAAGATATGAGGTGCATACTGCAGATATCTTCTATTGCTGAGCTAGGGCAACAGAAGGACTGCTATGGATGAAGGGGTTTCATCAGAAACCGTTATCGCTTTTCTCAAGCGCAACCTCTTTTTAGCCGGTGTCACTCTAACCTGTCTCTTACTTCTCGGCTTCGGATTTCTCAGTTCAGGCATTCTGCAACCACAGGATGAAAGCGTTGTCTTCGAGGCTGCCTCGATTGAAGATTCCGCATCAAATGAAGCGTCCGGAAAGACAGTAGGACGCGGAGAAAAAGCGACGGAACGTATCTTCGTCGATATAGCAGGAGCGGTGGAAAGTCCTGGTGTCTATGAAGTTTCATCCGATGCTCGGGTGCAGGATGTACTCACGAAAGCAGGCGGATTATCAGAAAATGCTGACCATCAGGGCATCGCGAAGTCAATGAATCTCGCATCAGCTGTGAATGACGGGATGAAGCTGTACTTTCCGTTCAAAGGCGAGGCAGCTGTTCTGGGTAATACCGCAACAGAGACAACCGGTTCGACAGTTCAGACAGGATCAGGCCTTATCCCACTGAATACTGCGACTCAATCAGAGCTGGATGAGCTACCTGGTATCGGTGAGGTGACCGCGAAAAAGATCATCGACGGCAGGCCGTATGCATCTGTTCAGGAACTTCGGGAGAAAAAGATTGTCGGTGAATCAGTGTACGGCAAAATAAAGGATTTGGTGAGTTTGAATTAGTCATTAGTCATTAGTCATTAGTCATTAGTCATTAGTCATTAGTCTTTGGTCATTGGTCATGAGGTTTTCGTCTGCTATGAATCGTACCCTTATTTTTGTTCTCATCCTGCTCTGTATCATCCTCGTGATGCGTCTCCTGTCTGTTGAGCAGAATGAGTATCCGGACGGGGAAGTGATAACAGTGACTGCCCGCCTCACGACGATGCCTGAGCAGAAAGGACGGGTCCAAGCATTCTCATTGCGCCCAGACGGCTATGAGCCTGTGTATCTCTCGGTTCCGTTGTTTCCTGAGTATACCTACGGCCAGATACTGACTGTTACCGGGAAAGTGAAGCTGTCAGGTGACGAGCAGAAGACCTTTGCGACGATGGCATATCCTGCGGTACAGGTGCGAGAGAATGATTCATTGCTGTATGGATTGATAGGGTTTATCCGTGAGAAAGTGATGGGGATGTACCAGGAGACACTGCCGCCCACCGGTGCGAGCCTCCTGATGGGAATCGTCTTCGGAATCAAACAAGGGATGCCTGCTGATTTTAAGGACGCGCTCAGCCTGACCGGGGTCTATCACGTTGTTGCAGCCTCAGGCATGAATGTCACCCTTGTTGCCGGTGCGTTCATCGTCATCTTCGGACGAATCATGCGTCGGCAGTTTGCATTATTCCTTAGTATCTTCGGGGTATTTTTTTACGCGTTTCTGGCAGGGTTCGAGCCGTCGATTGTTCGGGCATCGATCATGGGCTCGATTGTCTTCGTTTCAGGCATTCTCGGCAGGCAACATATGGCACTCTGGACGCTTGGTGTGACCGGGTACCTGATGCTTTTTTTCAACCCACTCATGCTTACTGATATCGGGTTTCAGTTATCTTTCCTCGCCACGCTCAGTATTCTCGTTCTCAAGCCGGTCATGTACCGCTCACAGACGAGTGATAGTCGTCTAAATGATAATCTGATCGTCGAAGACTTCAGAACGACCTTAGCGGCCCAACTGGGGACATTACCGGTACTTCTAAGTGCCTTCGGGCAAGTCAGTTTTCTCTCTATTATCGTCAACATGCTCATTCTCTGGACTATCCCGATCCTCATGTTCGCAGGCGCCTCGTCTGCACTCCTCGGGTTTTTCTACGAACCGCTCGGAACTTTCGTCGCATTCTTCGCACTGCCGTTTCTCATGTATTTTGAGTGGATAGTGCTATTTTTTACACGGTTTGACCTCGCATTTGTCATAGAAACCGTTTCCTGGCAGATGGCAGTGGGGTACTATTTGATGCTGTTTAGCGGTGCGGAATGGTTGAAGAAACGGTATCAAAATACTCAGAACACTCGGAAAGATCAGATAGTCAAATTGTCAGAGAAATCAGAAGCTCAGAAGGTCTGATATTCCGATCTTCTGAAAAACTGATTCTCCGATTCACTGAGTTTTCCGAGTGTTCTGAGTATTCTGAGTTTTCTGAACTATGAAAACCATCATCATCTTCATTCTCCTCATGATCGTCTCAACGGCAGGGCTTTTCTGGTATCAGTACGAAAAGTTTCATGATGGACTGCTCCATGTCGTCTTCTGTGATGTCGGGCAGGGAGATGCTGTCTTCATCAGAACGCCTGATGGTCACGCTGTCCTGTACGACGGAGGGCCTGACCAGGCAGTACTGAACTGTCTTCGTGACTACATGCCGTTCTGGGATCGGAGTATTGAGCTCATGCTTCTTTCTCACCCGCATGCTGATCATCTCATCGGTCTGATGGCTGTTTTGAAACGGTATCAGGTCAGATCGTTTGAGACCGAAGCGCTCAGAAATGAGACGGCGATGTACACGGCACTTATAGATCTACTCAAAAAACAGGGGACGAGGATGCGGTTTGTTTTATCCGGTGATCGGTTCGTGACGAGTGATGGGGTAGTTTTTCGAATACTGAGCCCTGATACGGCGTATCTGAACGAGACGAGTCCCGGCGGCGTGATCGGAGAGAAAAAAGAATTTGCATCCCTCATCGTGCAGGTGACATATAAGGAATTCGATGTGTTACTGACCGGTGACAGTCAGAAGGAGGCTTTTCTCAGAAAGGAGTTCCGTGGTGAACCGGTCGATGTTCTCCAGGTTCCGCACCACGGGTCACGGACAGGTCTGGATGAACGGGTGCTGTCACGTATCAGGCCGCGTCTCGCAGTTATCTCAGTCGGGAAGAATACGTACGGTCATCCGAGTCAGGAGATTGTCGATCTTCTGGGAAAAGCAGGCGTGAAGGCTGCGAGAACAGATAAGAACGGGAATATAGAGGTTGTGAGTGACGGGGAGACGTGGTGGGTGCGATAATGCAGATAGCAGATGGTTGACGTTGCTTTTTACCTGTAATGTGTACTCCCGACCCCGCTCACCGAGCGCGGGAGGCAGGGGCCCGAGTCCTCGGATGAACAACGCAA
>CAZOHC010000037.1:10871-11415 GCA_964579845.1 uncultured Gammaproteobacteria bacterium
AAAACAGGCTGAACTTGATGCGTTTTTCTTCGTTGCGCATTGCCGCATAGACTACCCCGGTTGCCACGCAGAAGCAGACGAACGCAATAATAAGGTTATTCACGGCCGGATCCATGGGAATTTCCTTTCTGAGTGAGGCTCACTGCCTCATCGTATGAGTAGCACTGCCCCGACAATTAACAGTAACAAAAAGCTGACGAGGAGCGTCAGCCATACTGTTTGCAATCTGATCCACAGATTGTTTGTCTGCTGTTTTACGGGGGGCTTTTCAGAACGAATCTCCTGACGGCGTGGTGGCACGGCATCGTCCTTTCCGTATGACTCGCTTCTTAAAGAGCGAAGAGGAGTAGCGTGGTGCTTTCTGCATAGAAAGCGCTTTGTCCTCTATGCTTGAGCTTAGTATACCGCGCTGACTAGGGAAAGTAAAATTTTGTGTAATGGGAAGGTAGTTGAAAGCTTTGTTCTGCTTTGAAATAATCACTCCAAAGACCAAAGACCAAAGACCAAAGACCAAAGACCAAAGACCAAAGACCAAAGACCAAAG
>CAZOHC010000038.1:0-11384 GCA_964579845.1 uncultured Gammaproteobacteria bacterium
AACAACAGAATGCGGAGATTTTGGGAGAGCTTCGGGAAGAAGTGGGAGTGCAGGAGCAGGAATCATTCGAGACCATCGGGCCTGTCATCGGTCAGGAAACGACGCTCAATGCGATCAAAGCGATCGTCGTCGCTTCATTGCTTATTGTCGTATATATCGCCTGGTCGTTCAGAAAAGTCCCGAAGCCAACAAGTAGCTGGAGATTCGGCGCTACGGCGATTATCACGCTGATTCATGATGTTATCGTCCTTCTCGGGTTATTTTCAATTTTCGGACACTTCTTTCATGTAGAAATCGATAGCCTTTTCATTACAGCCCTCTTAACAAATATGGGATTTTCGGTTCATGATACAATTGTCGTATTCGATAGAATTCGAGAGAACCTGTTACGCGGGCAGACGACGAACTTTGCCGGAACCGTCAATGCATCAATTCTCCAAACACTGAATCGTTCATTAAATACTTCTTGGACTGCTCTTCTGGTGCTATTCACCCTATTACTTTTTGGGGGAGATACGACGCGATGGTTTGTCGTTGCGCTTATCATCGGTATTATCACCGGTACATATTCATCAATCTTTAATGCAGCCCAGCTCCTCGTTGTGTGGGATGAATTTGACAGAAAGAGAAAGAAGAAAAAGGAGAGTTAATTTCGACGCTACGCACTGAGTTTTTCCCGAACTATTTTGTTGACGAGGTTACCATCTGCTTTGCCTTTTACTTTCGGCATGAGAGAACCCATCACCTTTCCGATGTCAGCCATTGATGATGCGCCTGTTTGCGAGACTGCCTCGTCAACGAGTGTTCTGAGCGCTTCTTCATTAAGCTGCTCCGGTAAATATGCCGTCAAAATCTCAAGCTCGAGTTTTTCCTTTTCGGCCATTTCCTGACGATCATTTGCCTCAAATGCCTCAATAGAGTCTCGCCTTTGCTTTGCTTCTTTTTGTACAACGTTCAGAACGTCTTCGTCAGTTGCTTCATATCCTGCGCCTTTTTGGATCTCTGAGTAACTGATTGCTGAGATAAGCATCCGAAGGGTTGATGTCTTGAGCGAATCTTTTGCCAGCATTGCCTGCTTCAGTTCTTCCTGCAGCTGTTGTTTTAACATAAATGTATTATACACCAATTTCTTTGATGCGTTTAAGGAGATATTCTTTATTATTTTTTTCTAAGTTTTCATCAACTTCTTCAAAGAGTATTTGGAGCAATTGCCCGACTTGCTTGCCTGGTTTTATTTGTAGTTCATTCATGATGTCGTTGCCGTTAATCGCAAGATCAGTTATCGAAAATGGCGCAGGTGAAAGTTGTTCTTCAACCCGCTTTTTGAAGAGTTTTAGACGCCAGCTCTCTGCGCGCTGTGTTCCTCCTCCTAATCTATCTCCGATTCGCAAATCCATCATATCCTGAACATTCTCGACACCAATTCGTCTGATAAACCTTCGCACGGCACTGTCTGTAATCTGTTCATCAACGGTAAACATATGCCATCTGATGAGCGTTACAATCTTTTCTTTTTCTTTTTTTGAAAACCGTAGCCTCTCAGCAATAACTCCTGCCATCCTTGCTCCCATGACTTCATGGTTATGAAAAATAATGTATCCCTCCTCATCTGTTGAGGCTACCCGTGGCTTCCCGATATCATGGATCAGTGTCGCGAACCGCACGATGGGATCAGCAGAAGGACAGTACTTGAGTGATAAAATATTATGAGTGAAAACATCATCTTTATGGTGCCTGCCGGGGCGTTGTTGTGAGACACCGACTCCCTCAAGGAGTTCGGGAATAATGAACGCTAACAGTCCGGTGTTTTTCAGAAGTAGTATACCTTCATATGGATAGTCGCTAGATAAGATTTTGAGTAATTCGTCACGGATTCTTTCTTTAGCGATTTCATTGAGGAGAGAAGCATCTTCTATTATCGCCTGTAACGTTTTTTCTTCAATCGAGAACCCCAGCTGCGTTGCTATTCTTACAGCTCTCATCAGTCGAAGCGCATCTTCTTTAAATCGTACCTCTGCTTCACCGACTGCTTTAATCAAGTTATTCTCAAGATCGGACTTTCCATGGTACGGGTCGATGAGTACAGGCTTATCAGCGAGTGTTGACGGATCTATTGCGATTGCATTGATGGTGAAGTCCCGCCTGGAGAGATCTTCTTCAATCGTTTTCCCCCATGAGACCTGATCGGGGTGGCGTTTATTCGTGTATCCTTGCTCTGTTCGGTAAGTCGTGACTTCGACCACCGTTTTTTCACCTGTACTGCTGTCTTCTAGAGGTATGCCGACGGTTCCGAACTGATTGTCATAGAAAGCATTCGGATAGAGCTCAATCATCTGCTCAGGAGTTGCGTTTGTCGTAAAATCCCAGTCTTTTATCGGTCTTTTCAAGAGCATATTCCGGACGCACCCGCCGACTAAATATATCTCAAATCCTGCATGTTTAAATGTCCTAACGATATTGGATATTTTCTCGGGGATCATGCCTGTCATAATTGCTCCATGATTGTTCATTCTGCTATAGTATACCAAATGAAAAAGTGGGAATATAAGACTGATACGACCGGCCATAAAAATGTTCAAGATATTCTTACGTTGCTCCTGGCGTCTCGCGGACTCAGCACAGAAGCGGAAGTTAAAGCATTTCTCTCCCCGAAGCTTGAAGATGTTACATTGAAGTCTGTCGGAATAGATGAACGGGAAGTAAAAAAGACACTGAAGAGAATCGAAGATGCTATAGCCAAGAAAGAAAAGATCATCATCTACGGTGATTATGATGTTGACGGGATTACCGGAACTGCCATACTTTGGGAAACATTATATGCACTAGGAGCGAATGTTCTCCCATATCTTCCTCACCGAATCGAGGAAGGATATGGCTTGTCCATCAAAGGTATTACAAACTTGAAAAACAAATTTCCTGATACGTCACTTATCATCACTGTTGATAACGGCATCGTCGCAAGTGAGGCGGTGTCTTATGCCAACAATGAGGGGATTGATGTTATTATCACAGACCATCATGTGTCGGCAGAAGCTGGAATGTTATCGAAGCCGGCAGCGTTTGCTATCGTTCACACCACACAGCTGTGCGGTGCAGGGGTCGCCTGGTTGTTGGCGAAAGCACTAAAATCACATGATTCTAAAATAAAACGTACTGATTATGATCATCATCTGGAACTGGCTACGCTGGGGACTATTGCTGACCTTGTTCCGCTAACAGGTGCGAATCGCACCATAGTTCTGCATGGTTTGAAGGCACTCAGAAAGACAGAGAGGAAGGGATTACTGTCTCTCTTTTCTGAATCTGAGCTTGATCCGGACAAGATCGGTGTCTATCAGGTCGGCCATATTATCGCACCCCGACTGAATGCAACAGGACGTATGGAAAGTGCGATGGATAGTCTCAGATTACTCTGCACGAAAGATGATAAGCGTAGCCGTGAGCTAGCAGGGCTACTCGGGCGTGTGAATCGCGAGCGACAACAAGTTATGTTCCAGGCAACTGAACATGCAAGTTTATCTGTGAAGAAACGAAAGGTCTTAAAGAAATTATTGATGGTTTCTGATGAGACCTATCCGGAAGGAGTAATCGGATTGGTCGCCGGACGATTAGTTGAAGAATATTATCGACCTGCGATTGTCATCGCAAAGGGTGAAAAGACGAGTAAAGGATCTGTTCGATCAATAAATGGATTCAATATTATTGAGTTCCTCCGCAACAGCTCAGAGTATTTTGTGAATGTAGGTGGGCATCCGATGGCTGCCGGATTTACGATTGAGACTGAAAAATTGGAAAAGCTTCAGGAAGTTCTTGAAGCAGCGGCAGAAGAGCTGCTTGATGATACGACGCTGACGAAAACGCTCAGAATTGATGCAGCTCTCTCTTTTACTGATATTAATCAGGAGCTGTACCAGACCTTACAACAACTCCAGCCGTTCGGCATGGGTAATCCGGAGCCAGTCTTTGCCTCAGAAAAAGTCGAGGTTAAAGACACACGACCACTCGGTCGGGAAGGAAAACATCTGAAATTTCTGCTCCAGCAGGATTTCGGAGATATCCTTGAAGCCGTCGCCTTCGGGATGGGAGAACTGAGCACAAAGATTGCTCCAGGTGATCTGATAGATGTTGCTTATACGATCGATGAGAACACTTGGAATGGGAAGACAAAACTGCAGTTGAAGGTACGGGACATCAAAAAGCCTTAATCTGCGTTCCCTTGACGGTATTGGTGCGGAAGCCTCTCGAAAACTACTTTACTCTGCTCAAATTCCGCCAGTTCAACTGGCTGTCTGGCAATGATTTCCGTTCTGAAGATATCAGCGCTGAGTCCATTGCTCGTTTCTTGTCTCTGCTGACGCAGCATTGATTCCTCAAGTCCTCTGATATGATTTTCTGCTGCTCCATTAATTGAGACTGTGTTCTCATTCTCCTGCAATGTTATTGCAATTGCTTGGAAAATAGTCCGTAGCGCAGTTCCCATATCCTCCTCACCAGTTACAGTTTTTGAGACGTTTGCAATTGTATCGAGAGTGTATTCATCAAATGAGAATGTTTCTTCATCCGATACAGAAGACGCAATTAATTCAACAATCTCAGGATGTATTTTATCAACATGTGCACCAAAGAGCTGTCTTTTTCGCTCTTCAATTTCTTCAGGTGTCGGTACTTCAATGACAACTGAGTATTTATCCCTTTCCGGGTTTTTAAGGACATAACTTTTTCCTCTTTCTAAGCTCATAAAATTCCTTTCCCAAAAAAAAACTCCTGGTCGTAATGACGAGGAGATTTGGTTGAAACCTATTTACAGCACCAAATCTCCTATCCCTTACGGATTTGGAGACAAATGGCCTTAAAATGGTTAAATGCTGAGTTTTTCATACTCACCTGTGAACTATAATCCTATTCAGGCAACTTGTCAAGTGGCTGCATTAGGTGTATGATACACAGCAGGAATTCTTAGATCTCATGAATTTTCGAAACAAAGAATAAAAGAAAGAACAAATGAAACGAATATTAATAAAACATACCCCCGATAAGGCTGAACAGGAAATAACTGTTTCCGGTTGGGTTGATGCCAGACGTGATCACGGAAAACTTATTTTCCTTGATCTCCGTGACAGATCTGGATTACTCCAAGTGGTGGTAAATCCTCAGGTCTCGACTGAGGCTCATGCTGTTGCACAGACAGTAAGTATGCAGGATGTTGTTCGGATTACCGGAAAAGTAAATAAACGACCTGAACGAATGGTAAACCCGAAAATTGTCTCAGGAACGATAGAGCTTGAGGCTACTGAACTCGAAGTTATCTCGAAATCCGAGACACTTCCTTTTGATATGGGAGGGGAGACGTTGAATGTTGATCTTCCGGTACTTCTGGATAACCGTTCTCTGACATTAAAACATGAAACAGTGAGAATGATCTTTACCGTACAAGCTGCACTTGCTGAAGAATTCAGAAATGCAGCAAAAGCGCTGGACTGTACGGAGATTTTTGTCCCTACCATCGCTGCAGGAGCAACAGAAGGTGGAGCTGAGGTCTTTCAGGTAGATTATTACGGGCATAAAGCGTTTATGACTCAGAGTCCTCAGCTCTACAAACAGATAATGGTAGGAGTGTTTGAACGGGTCTTTACGATTGCGAAAGCGTACCGCGCAGAACCGTCCGTGACTACGAGACATCTTTCAGAAGCGACACAGATGGATGTTGAGATCGGATTTATTGATTCATTTGAGGAATTACTTGACGCACTGGAATTTGTCGGTTCAAGTATGATTAAAAACGTCTCTGAAAAGTATCCTGCTATTTTAGAACGATTTGGTGTCGAAGCGCCTTTGGTTCCGAACAAAATTCCACGACTGACTCTGAGGGAAGCACAAAATATCGTTTCTGGAAGGACTGGTCGTGATCTTTCAAAAGAAATGGACCTTAACCCTGAAGATGAACGGGAGATTTGTGAGTGGGCAAAAACTGAGCATGGATCTGATTTTGTAACGATCACTCATTTCCCTACAAAAAAACGAGCATTTTATACCATGCCAGATCCTGAGAATCCTGACTACAGCCTCTCTTATGATCTCTTATTCCGTGGGCTTGAGATCTTAAGCGGAAGTCAGCGTATTCATGACCCTGAAACACTGGTTCAGAAAATGAATGAGAAAGATGTGGATCCGAAGAACTTCGGGATGTATCTCATGGCGTTTCGATACGGTATGCCCCCGGAAGGAGGATTCTCTTTTGGTCTTGAAAGACTTACAATGAAACTACTGGGGTTGGCAAATGTTCGAGAAGCCTCACTATTCCCGAGGGACATGGAGCGTGTTGATGAAAGACTTTCGCAAGCATCTGAAAAAAAACAGTAAATTCTTCCTTTCTGCCGGAAAACTGATCGTCATACCGCTTTTTCTATACCTTATCTTCTTTTTTGTTCTTCAGATTCATCGTTCGTTAGAACGGGAGCTACAACGGTATGATCTGTCTTCATACTCTCATTCAGCACCTGTGGCGGCTTATCCAATACTGAAAAATCCTTACTCACCCATGATCAGTGCACAGTCAGCCGTAATAATGGATAATGATTCGAAAGTATTCATCTATGAAAAAAATTCTCAGCTTCGTTTTTCGATGGCTTCAACCACGAAGTTAATGACTGCCATAGTAGCTCTTGAAGAGTTTTCTCTAAACGATTATTTACTTGTTTACACCTCCGGTGCAGAAGGGAGTACGATCGGGCTCGTTCAGGGGGAACGATATTCTCTGGAAGCACTACTCTATGCGATGCTGCTTCCGTCAGCAAATGATGCGGCCAATTCAATTGCAGATAATTACCCGGGAGGAAGAGCTGCTTTCGTTGCCAGGATGAACGAAAAAGCGAAGGAGTTACTTCTGAAGGATACCGTTTATGGTGACCCTTCAGGCCTTCATGATAGCGGAAATTATACGACCGCGCGGGATTTAGCGATGCTGGCTTCGTACGCTCTTAATAACCAGACAATTGCTACGATAACGGGGACAAAGTACAAGATCATTACTGATAGCACCGAAAATCATCAGATTCCGCTTGAAAATCTTAATATTTTGCTTGGGATAAACGGTGTCGTGGGACTGAAGACAGGATATACAGAAGCAGCCGGAGGTGTACTGACGACAGTCAGGAAAGATAGCGGTCACACACAGATACTCGTTGTCATGCGGAGTGTTGACAGATTTTCTGACACCAGAGCTTTATTATCACTTATTACCGGAAACCTTTCCTACATAAATCCGCTCTCATCTCCTGTCTCTCGTCTTAAGTAGCACTATTCTATATATTCTTCTCGAACTGCTGAAACGAAAGCAACGAAACCGTTGTCACCGAAGAAAACAACTACAGGCATAAGATACTTTTGTTTCTCAGCGGACATAAAATATCCGAGTTTAATTTCTTTAATCGAAATTTCAGGACTACTCCCGTAATATGATGCAATATATCCATTTCCCGCTTCCAACTCTTTAAATGCTTCTTCAGCAGTTTTTATCGGATAGTCTGAAAAATTAGAACTGATAGGTTTATTAACATACGATGCTTCGATGACGAGTGGATCAGCAAGTGATGTCGCAAGCAGCACATAGATAAGCGATTGTGGGTGATCAGGATAATAGATCGGCAATTGTTCGACCGTATTGTGATAGAAGTCGACGCGAACCATCTGCGTTGTATTTACACTCTCTGATTCGACAACAGTTCCGTCTCTGACTGTCAACATTCTTGCTGAGGTGCTTGCTTTATTGATTGTTCCCGGGAATGAATTTACAGAACTTAGAAAGACTTCAGCTTCCTTGACCGCTATCTGCGTGTTTGGTCTATTGGTTCCTGTTAAGAGTGGAGAATAGGTTAAAAACGAAGTATTTAAAACGAAATCACCGGTTACGGTATTCATTTTCATAACAGGACGGAGCTGACTGTTTGTCGTCCATTGGTAGAGATTCTCTCCGATAAGGCTAGGCTGAGTCGTAAAACCCATTACTTTTGCTTTTTCGTTTGCTCGTGCCAGATCGAAAAATTCCGGTTCAGTCTGTGTAATTTCATAGACGTTTGCTCTGTCTGAGAACTGAGGATAGGTACCTGATAATGTGTCAAGGACATAGCTGAAGTTTCCTTCTTCTGATACTCCGAATGAGATGTTTTGAAGTTTACCGAATGAAACCCCGAAAGGTGGAGGAGGATCCGGGAAAAGAGTGTTCTTAAGAAAAACACCGAAGCGAAAAAGCATGATGAGAATAAAAATTCCGACAGCTCCGATGGCAGCGTAAAGGAGAACTTTCTTTGTTAACGCAATCGTATCATGCAGTGTGAACATACGGCAGGGTAACTTGAGTATATGGGAAATCTGGAGTACAATGCAAGAATACTGAAATCATCTATGAATGAACATAAAAAATCATCATTTGTGCGTACCAGGATAGCCCCTTCGCCGACAGGGGATGATATCCACATCGGAAACCTCTATACAGCACTTATCAACTTTGCCGTATCGAAAAAAAACCAGGGACAATTTATTATCAGGATAGAAGATACGGACCGCACAAGATATCGCACGGGAGCTGAAGAGAAAATTCTCTCATCAATAAAAGCATTCGGTCTGGAATATCAGGAAGGACCGGATATTGGTGGCCCGTTTGCCCCGTATCGGCAGTCTGAGCGTCTAGACTTCTATAAAAAATATGCTGAGCAGCTGGTTGTGCAAGGTGATGCTTATTATTGTTTTTGTACCAGGGAGAGACTTGATGAGTTAAGGCAATCGCAGATACTTGAGAAAAAAACGCCGCGATACGATAAACACTGTTTACACCATGTTAAAAATGCGCATGAACGGATCACAGCAGGTGATGTGTATGTTATCAGACTGAATGTAAAACCCGGTGAGAACATTGTTTTCCATGATTTGATAAGGGGTGAGGTGGAAATTCAGTCAAGTGAGGTGGATGATCAGGTATTACTTAAATCAGATGGTTACCCGACCTATCACCTCGGTGTTGTCGTTGATGATTATCTCATGCAGATATCCTACATCATCCGTGCGGAAGAATGGATCTCTTCGACACCCAAGCATGTCCTCCTCTATAAAGCGTTCGGATGGGAAATGCCAAAGTTTGCACACGTACCGATCCTCCGCAACCCGGATAAATCAAAGCTATCGAAAAGAAAAAATCCCGTCTGGGCATCGTGGTATCTGGAAGAAGGATTTCTTCCAGAGGCAGTTTTGAATTATCTCGCATTACTCGGCTGGAGTCATCCTGAAGAAAAAGAGATCTTTACGCTTGATGAGTTTATTGAAACTTTCGACTTGAAAGATGTAAAAACAGTCGGACCTGTTTTTGATATTACGAAGCTGAGATGGATGAATCAACAGTACATTCAGAATCTCTCTGATCACGAGCTCCTCGAGCATCTTGATTCATACTATAATGGTGAGTTCTCTCAGGAAAAGATGGAAGAACTGCTTCCGTTAGTCAAAACCAGGATGGAAACACTGAAAGATTTCCGGGAATTAACAGCGTTGTTTTTTGCCGACCCTCAGATTACTCCTCGGGATTCGGTTGAAATACAGATTGCCGGGTCATTAACAGAAAAGCTGGGTGCACTCTCAGTATGGGATAAAGATGAGATAATGAATGTCCTGAGAGAGGTACTTTCTGAGTATTCTATCAGAATGCCGGTTCTTTACTACATATTCACCGGTAAAGAACGGGGTTTACCGTTGCCTGAATCACTTGCAATCCAGGGAAAGCAAAAAACAGTTGAGAGACTGGGGCAATTCATGAAATAATACAGCTATGGTGAAACCGAGGAAATTAGCGAAGTCATTTGATTACGCCGTACAGGGCATCCATTATGCATTTCGTCATCAGCAAAACGTTCGGATTCATATCATTACAGCTATCTTCGTCATAGCAGCAGGTATATTCTTTAAGATTAACCCGTTCGAGATGGGTATTGTCGCAATCATGATACTCCTTGTTATCGCGACAGAGATGATTAATACTGCGATTGAGATGATGGTTGATTTAATAACTAAAGAACATCGTGAAGAGGCGAAGATTGCGAAAGATGTTGCCTCAGGAATGGTTCTCGTTACAGCGCTCGGTTCAATTATTGTTGGGATTCTTATCTACCTCCCCTACATCGTTCGATATTTTGGACTGTAATATAACAGAATGCTGCTCGATGATATAATACCCTCATTATGGAAAAAGAAGCAGTAAAATTTCTTTTCGAACACCAGGTGAAAAACTTGCTTGCGATGGGGTATCCTGAGATGGCAGGACTTTCAGAACACGCTTTCATAGATAAAGTATCACCGCTTCGGGATAAACTTTCTGAACTCAGCGATATAAAGAACATAACACTCCCGTTCGTGATTGTCGTAAAAAGCAGTCTGATTACACCGGAACAGGTAATGCCTCTTGTTGAAGTAAACGGGAAAAAAGGGAAGGTAGATATGAATCCCGTCGGATCAGATTATTTTTCAGCGCTTGATTTTGTCACGATCCCGGAACATGATGTCTACCTCCTTTCTGATATTGATACCGGTCAGGATACACTGAATATTGCCCCCATTCATGCACTCACTATGATCGAGGAAAAGCAACGAACCCCTCTAACTATCGATGAAGGTGTTGCCCTAATGGTACAGTATCCGGAAGTAATATTATCGCAGAATGCATTTTCTATGCTCGCGTCACGAGCAAGGGATAAAAAAGTACCTGCTATGTGGATCAGCTACGGTAACCCTCGCCTCGGATGGTGCTGGGAAGGAAACCCTCACACCTGGTTAGGCTCAGCATCTGCCGCAAAAAGAGTAGGGTAAATGCTGTTTCGGAGTTAAAAGAAATCGCTGACGTCTTCGCTCCTCCCGACTGAAGAAAGTGTAGCTTGGGTTATTGAGAACTATATCCTCTCTTGAATTACAGGGCAAAAATGATTACTATTAGTGTATCTCATGAGTCCTCAACCTACTGATATCCCGAAATTTGTTAAAAAGTTTGATTTTCGCGGCGTCTATAATAAGGACATAACTGACAAAGACGCCTATTATTTAGGACACGCTCTCTACCGTACTCTGTCATTGAAAAAAGTGCTGATCGGCTGGGATACCAGGACTGCGAGTCGAAGTCTCGCATTTTCATGTATGACAGCACTTCGTGTGCGAGGAGTATCAATTGAATATCTTGAAGCGTGTCCGATAGATTATGTTACTGTCGGATCATTTGCATTTGACTATGATTTGTCAATTATGTTTACCGGATCACATAATACGTGGGAATGGTCAGGACTGTTGATGCACACGAAGAACGGAGACTCAGTCCAGGGAGCGTTAGTAAAGGAAATTATAAAGCATTACCA
>CAZOHC010000039.1:0-10652 GCA_964579845.1 uncultured Gammaproteobacteria bacterium
TTTGGCAGCTGCCATCGAAACAGGGAGTATCGCATTCGTTCCGAGTTTGCTTTTATTTTCTGTTCCATCCAGCTCAATCATCGTTCGATCGATTTCCTGCTGGTTTGTTATCTCTTTCCCTATGAGTACAGGTGCGATGACGGTGTGGATGGTCTCAACAGCTTGTAACATGCCGTTGCCTTTATATCGCTTCATATCACCATCGTGTCGTTCTAACGCTTCATATTTTCCGACTGATGTTCCGCTGGGGCATGATGCTGTCCCGGTTACTCCGTCATCAAGTACTACCTTTACCTCAACAGTAGGATTTGCTTTGGAATTTATTATCTCCCGAGCGTGAATGTCTTTAATAACAGCCATAAATATTTTAGCTTTTAGCTTTATGTTTCATGGTTCACAATGCAACCAGCTACGCTACCAGCTTCCGTTCATACTTATATATCGTTTTACGGACATTTTCAAGAGTGTCTGGCTGGATGGTAATGCTTGCTATTCCCCATCCGACAAGCTTTTCAATCAGTGACGGTGTCGGTTGAAGCGAGCTACCGTATAACGATGTCGGAATATTATGCTTGTGGCATCGTTTTATGACGTACTGGTATGCCTGGAGAACTGCCTCATGTTCTCGACTGAACAACGGTGCGACTTCACTGTTATTTGGGTCAGTCCCGGTAAAAAGCATCGTCAGTGAGTCAGCATGCAGCGAGACTCCGTCAATTCCGCTTTTGATAAATGAGTCAATGAGAACAACATTTGTTGGTGTATCAACACTCATCCAAAGTTTAAAGCTCCGTGATCTGAAACCGCTATGCTCATGCAGCATTTTTTTTATCCGTTCGAGTTCCTGATGACTTCTGAGAAATGGCAACATAAGCCAGAGGTTGGTCATGCCGTGCTTATTCCTGGTCCTGCTGATTGCTTCAATTTCGAGATTAAACAGAGTCGGGTCATGGATAATTCGGTACCCGCCATGATATCCGAGGTCAGGATTTTTCTCGATCGGCTCTATGCCTTTTCCGCCCAGCATCTCTCGGAAAGCGTCAGAGGTAAAGTCTGAAAGTTTATAGATCACAGGTCGGGGGTAAAATTCCCGGCAGATGTCTTCGAGTATTGTGACAAGTTGTTTGATAGTTTCCTGCTTTTTGCCGTCCCGGATCAGTTTTTTCGGATGAATACCGGATTCAGAGAGGAATATGTTTCCGTTAAGCATTCCGACGCCGTCAGATTTTACGTGAGCATATCGATCTTTGGTATCCGGTTTCTGTAACGATAGGAATATCTTTGTGGCTGTTTCCTCAGGAATTGCTGTTGCTACAGGAAGTTTTTTATGTGCATGGGTATTGAATAAACCTCCCGGTGTCAGTTCACCGGTTTCTGCGTTTACTGTTAAGACACTGCCGTTTTTGTATTCAGGTTGGTTCGTCTTTACGCCGGTAATAAACGGGAGACCGAGGAGTTTTATCTGTTGGATAATATCAGGGGGATACGGGTATTTCTCCGTGACAACTGCATAGGCTCTTTTGACAAGCGGCAAGGTCTCTCTCGTCACTTCTTTCATGAGTAATACTTCGCCAGACACTATATGTTTGAGGTCATCCTGTGATTTTATATGCCGAATGTGTCCTGATGCCATGCCACGTGTCAGCGGAATACCTTTTTGATACGTTAAAGTAGGGAGGAGTTTTTCCTGTTCAGACTTGGCTTCAGGAATGAGTGTCAGGTGTTTTAGGGAAATGATGGATATCGTTCCTTTTTCAATTGCCCACTCGATCTCAACCGGAAAATAGTAATGTTGCTCCAATTTCTTGCCGAGCTCTGTCAGTGCTTTTATCTCAGATCCAGTCAGTTTTGATTGGTGTGCCTTTGCTTCCGGAACACGAATGGTATGGAGTTTCGTCCCGATCTTCTCACGCATGACGCGCTGTTCGCTAATGCGTTTTTCGATGATTTCAACACTCCGTTTATCGACAGCATATCGATCATGAGGGAGCACCTCACTTCGTGACGTTTCCCTCAGTCCGAGCATTGCCTCGATGACAAGAGACTGTTTGTTTCCTGTCAGAGGATCGATGCTGAAGAGTATTCCAGACTTTTCTGCATAGACCATTTTTTGTACGATCACGGCAAGTCCGACTCGGAAGTGGTCGAATCGTTTTTCCTGTCTGTAGTAGATTGCTCTCGGTTCAAATAGTGATGCCCAGGCATCTTTTACCTTCATAAGTACCGTACTCTCCCCGGTTATATTTATGAATGTTTCACTTTGTCCGGCAAAAATCGGGGAGGGGAGATTGTCAGAGGTTACAGACGAGCGAATAACAACGACAGGATTTTTAACTACTCCACCGAGTTTGCGGTATGCACTGAAAATATCTTCTGCGAGTTTATCACTGAGAGGGGTTTCTCTGATAAGTTTTCTAATATGCGTTGAAACCTGAATAAGTGAATTAGGTTCGTTGTAGTTGATTGTCTTGAGGAGGTGGTTGATCTTTGTCGTTAAATTATGCTCTTTTAGAAAGGTAAAATATGCCGTTGCGGAAATTATGAATCCGTCCGGAACGGGAAATCCTGCCTGTACCAGTTCGCCGATGCTTCCTGCGCGTACTCCCACATGGTATGAGTCATATTTATCGACCTCAGGAAAATGCAGGAGTGAGTGAGACAGTGACATATCTATATTATCTGGCATACGCGAAGCTTTCGCAAGTAGAGTTACCAGCTTTACATCAGCTTTTCAGATCTGGTTTAATAGTAGTATGCCGTCGAGCGACCTTGCCCAATATAAACCGCTTTTTCTGCAAACAGCATGGGACTATCTCAGGCAACTGGAGAGTTCCCTGGCTATTCTCCACGCAGAACCGAAGAACGCTGAAGCTGTTGAAATCTCCTACATCAGCGCACACTCTTTGAAGAGTCAGAGCTCTGTCATGGGATATGAGAAGCTTGCAACGCTTTGCCTGCACCTTGAAGAGTTTTTTCGTCACGTAAAAGAAGGAAAAAAACAGCTTGGTGAAAATGAAATGACTGTCCTGGGACAGGTACTTGAAGACCTCAAGCATGCACTTGCGACTATCTCAGCTGAAGATAAAGACACAGAGTTAGACCTCCATGTCCCGGCATTGCGATCACTTATGGATACGGAGGATGATGAGACATGAAGATTCTGCTGATAGAAGACGATGCGTTTTTCCGGAAATTCTACGCACAAAAGCTTCAAGAGCATAACTTTACTGTGACCGTTGCTGCAAACGGTGAGGAGGGGATACAGTTTGTCAAGGAACAGCGGTACAACCTGATCTTACTCGACCTGATCATGCCGAAAGTTGATGGTTTCAGCTTTCTGGAATTCAGGCAAAAACTCCCTGATCTCATGCAGACACCTGTTATCGTTTTTTCAACTCTGGGACAGGAACCTGATATCGAAAAAGCAAAGCAGCTTGGTGCGAACGACTATGTGAATAAGAGTTTTTTTGATTTTGATTCACTCCTACAGAAAATACAGACGACTATCGCAGCATAACCATGGGAATAACAGACCAGATTATAAAAGATCTCTTAATTAAAGCAACGATCATCGATGAGAACGGTCTCAATCCGGTCATCGAATATGCTAAAAGCTCAGGTGTTCCGCTGGCAGAAGCTGTAATCGAGAAAGATATCGTTTCTGATGAACAGTTAGGCATGCTGCTCTCAGACTACCTTAAAGTTCCGTTTGTCGCACTCAGTAAACTCTCCATTTCTGAAGATGTTTTTCATATTATCCCCGAAAAAATGGCTAGGAAACAGAAAATTATTCCGTTTGAGATTACCGCTCAGGGCGTGAAGCTTGCGATGGCTGATCCGACGAATAAAGAAGTGCAGGATATGATAATTAAAAAAACCGGTGTTCCTGTCATTCCTCACCTGGCGACGGAACGTGACATTTTCAATACGCTGAAAATCTATCGGAAAGATCTACAGGGAACCTTTGACACACTCCTCGCAGCTGATGTGAAGCAGGCGGGGAAATTTCTCGCCAAGGATGCACCGATAGCCAAAATTGTCGACGGTGTCATAAATTATGGCTACCAAGATAAAGCATCTGATATTCATATCGAGCCGCAGGAGCACCAGTCACTGGTTCGATTTCGCATCGATGGTATTTTACATGATGTACTGGTTCTTCCGAAAAATCTGCATGACCAGATTGTCACCCGTGTGAAGGTACTCTCACGTCTGAGGACTGATGAGCATTTGAGTCCGCAGGACGGGAAAATGCGGTTGAAACTGGATGAGGAAGATCTTGATATTCGTGTATCGATTCTTCCGCTTGCCGAAGGGGAAAAGATTGTTATGAGGCTCTTGGCTTCACGGTTTCGTCTCTTTTCGCTTATCGATCTGGGTATGAATGAGGCAGATTTAAAGAAAGTAAATAATGCATACAATAAATCGTACGGCATGATTCTATCAACAGGGCCGACAGGTTCCGGGAAGACGACCAGTATCTACGCAATTTTGAAAATTCTGAATACCCGTGAGAAAAATATCACAACCATTGAAGATCCTGTGGAATACAGAATCAAAGGAGTAAATCAAATTCAGGTGAATCCGAAAACTGATCTGACATTTGCATCAGGTCTCCGGTCTATCCTCAGACAAGATCCGAACGTTATCTTCGTGGGAGAAATTCGTGACAATGAGACTGCGGGAATAGCTGTCAATGCTGCACTGACCGGGCATTTAGTCTTATCAACACTCCATACCAATGATGCGGCGACAGCACTACCCAGACTGACTGATATGAAGGTTGAGCCGTTCCTGGTTGCCTCGACCGTTAATGTCATTATCGCACAACGACTTATTCGTAAAATCTGCGAGATGTGTAAAAGTTCACTGGTCATCAGCCGCCAGGCATTGCTGAACAATGTTACCGATGAAATTATTACGAAGCATTTCGGCAATAATTCTGAGCTGCGTATCTATAAAGGAAGAGGATGCAAGATCTGTCATAACACAGGGTATGTCGGTCGTATCGGTATTTTTGAAGTTTTGGAAGTAAGTAAGGAGATGAAAAAACTGCTTACACAAAAAAATGACTCTGATGTCATCCTCAAACAAGCAGTATCAGAGGGTATGACGACGATGCTTGATGATGGGTTAAATAAGGTTGTTCGTGGTCTGACGACGCTTGAAGAGGTTCTTCGTGTGACCCGGGTAGAGATGCTCTAACACTATGGCAGATGTAGCAAAAACAGAAGAAAAAAAAGTTATAAAAACACACTCCGTCTCACTATCCAATAACGAGAAATTGAGTCTTATCAGTAATCTTTCAACGATGTTATCAGCCGGTATTCCGATCCTCGAAGCGGTTGAGTCATTAAAAGAAGACTCGAAAGGTAATCAGCTGAAAGTACTGGAAACGCTCAGTGATGATCTCATGCAGGGCCAGAGAGTTTATTCCACCATGGCGAAATTCCCGATGATATTTGATAAGGTGACGGTGAACATCGTGAAAGCTTCAGAGGAAGCAGGCACACTTGATGTCGCACTTCGTGATCTCATTACGAACATTAAAAAAGAAACGGAGTTTTCAGATAAAGTTCGATCAGCGATGATCTATCCTGCATTTATTATGGTTGTTTTTATCGGTCTTATGGTTATGATACTCACCGTCGTCATTCCGAAAATCTCGACTGTATTTTCCAGGCTGAACGTCGAGTTGCCGTTGCCGACGAAAATCATGATTTTTCTCTCGGATATGATTCTGCAATATACAGTTCCGATTGTATTAGGATTTGTCCTCCTCGCTGTTGGGTTGGTGTATCTGTATAAACGGAATAAGAGACTGCTCATTAGAGCGCTGATCTCGCTTCCGCTTATCTCAGGGCTTGCTCAGCAAATTGATACAACGAAGTTTACCAGGAGTTTATTCTTGTTGTTAACATCAGGTATTCCGATAACTATCGCACTTGAACTGTCTGAAGAAGTTGTTGTTAAAAAAGAAGTCAGTCTCGCAATCAGTCATGCGAAAGAAGTTGTCGCTTCCGGTAAAAAGCTGTCAGAAGGCTTTAAAGATTCGAAAAATGTTTTCCCGACAATTGTGATAAAAATCACTGAAGCTGGAGAGAAAAGTGGTTCTCTGGATAAAGCGATGGAAGATGCTTCTGAATTTATGGATTATCAAGTGACCGGTACATTAAAAACTGTAACAGCTTTAATCGAGCCGTTAATGCTTGTCGTTGTCGGCGTTATGGTCGGGGGCATGATGCTTGCTATCATTGCACCGATCTACGGTTTAGTCGGCCAGGTAGGTCCGAGATAATATATGGATAACCGGTTAGTAACGTATGGATAAAAAAGCTTTAGCAGCATCAAAATTTCAGAACGGGGTGACACTCGTTGAGCTGCTTCTTGTGATGGGGATTATTGCTATCGTCTTTACGTTTACGACGGTGAATATTATTCCGTTACGAGACAGTGCTTCGTTGAATTCGACCACATCACTTCTCATAGCGGATATTAGGCAGCACCAACTGAAAGCAATGATCGGAGACACACAGGGACAGGGAACACGATCACCGTACGGCATCTATTTCAGTTCGGACGGTTACACAGTGTTTCCGGGTGAAGAGTATGCTGTCTCAAATGAGCAAAACTATACGATTCCATTAGATGAAAGTGTTGAATTTCAGACGACGCTTCCTGATAATACGATCATTTTTTCAGAAGGAGGCGGTGAAGTTATAAATTATACTGACGATCAGAATACAGTAACAGTGCGGGTGAAAGAGACAGGAGAAGAAAAAACGATTGTATTTAATAAATACGGCACGATAACCGAGGTACAGTAATGATAAAACAAATCAAAAGAATCGTAGGAAAAAATAAGTATATCTCCTCAAAAGGGCAGGCGCTTGTTGAGTTATTGCTTGTCATAGGTATTTCAGCGATTTTTCTTCCTGCGTTACTTACGGCATTGGTTGCTTCACGTGAAGGAAAAGCTCAGCAGGAGCAGCGAGTTGAGGCGGTTGCTCTGATGCGTGAAACAGAAGAAGTCGTCAGAAGCGTGAGGGAAAAAGGTTGGAATCTTTTCTCAGTGAATGGTACCTATCATCCTGCTGTCACGGGTAATGCCTGGTCATTCGGCTCAGGTCCTGAGACGATAAACGGCCTGACCCGCGAGCTGGTTATCAGTGATGTGTATCGGGATCAAAACGGCGTTGTCGTTACCTCAGGCGGATCAATAGATACATCAACCAAGAAAGTGACCGTTACGGTTTCATGGACACAACCACGACCGTCACAGGTAACCAGCACGTTATTTGTAACACGTTATATGCAGAACATCGTCAATCAAGAAACGACGGTTGAAGACTTTAACGACGGAACGAAACAAAATGTTGCGGTGACACCAGACGGTGGCGGTGCGATCGTTTTGGCAGCGAATACGAAAGGAAAATGGTGCGAGCCTGTTCTCTCCTCAGCAACGATTGACTTACCGGAGCAAGCAAATGCGATTTATGCGACTGAAGGAAATGTTTATGCATCATCTTCAAATTCGAACGGTTCGTTTGCACATGTGTCAGTCGGGAATACCGATCCGCCTACCTTTACTCTGAACGGGAAATTAACAGGTTATAATGCCCGCGAGGTCTACGGAGACGATGACTGGGGATATATCGCGACAACTGATAATACGAGGGAAATAGTCATAATAAATTTGAAAGAATTCTCAAATCATTCACAGAAGATTTTTCGACAAGAAGGATATTTTAATTCGTCAGGTTCGACAAACGGCGATACTATATTTGTCTTGAATAACCGCGGTTACATGACCGCCGGAAATTATCTTTATGTCTTTGATCTCTCCAGTAAGTCAGGTTCCCGTCCTCAAATCGGCAATCGAATTAATTTTGCAAACTCAGGTGACAGAGCCAATGAAATCTATGTCAGGCAAGTAGGAGGAAGTACCTATGTCTACGTAGCGATCGAAGGAAGCACAGTTGATGAGCTGAAGATTATTAACGTGACGAATCATACCAGGTCTTCTGAGTGGCGGGTACAGGGTGTTATCAACATTGAACCGAATAATTGCAGCTCTTTGGAGTCAGGAAAAGCGGTCTTTGTGAAACCTGACGGTACACGGGCCTATGTCTCCTCCGTAAATGATGCATCATTTAAAGAATTTTTTGTAATCGATACCTCAAATAAAAGTAGGCCAAGTCTTGTCGGAGGATTCGCGACGAGACCTCATTGTACGAATGGAGGTGGATATGAGGCAGGAGGGATGGATCCTGAACAATCAGTTGTAGTCTCGCTGTTGGAGAATCGTGCGTTACTGGTCGGACGTGACACGACGCCTGATAGTGTTGATGCTGAAGAATATCAGGTCCTCGACCTGACGAATGAAGCCTCACCGTCCCGATGCGGTGGGTTGCAATTTGATCAGGGTATTTACGGTGTGGCAGCAGTCAAAGAATCTGACGGCGATGCTTATGCCTATTTGATCACCGGTGATGCTTCAAGCGATCTAAAGGTTGTACAGGGTGGTCCTGACGGCAATTATCTGGAAGAAGGGACCTATGAATCCGATACATTTGATTTCGGGCAAGAAGTAGCATTGAATCGACTGGCTCCGGTATCGATAGTCCCTGCTTCAACAGAGATTCGGTTTCAAGTAGCCGCAACTGATCCTGTCGGCGGCTCATGTAATAGTGTTACTTTTTCGTATGTCGGTCCTGACGGAACATCGAATACGTACTTCCCGGCAACAGGCGGAGCGATTCCTCTTTCAGATGACGGTGAGGGATTTGAGAATCCAGCGCAGTGTGTCAGGTATAAAGCATACCTCAGTACGACTGACTACAACACTTCGCCGTCGATTCATGATGTATCGATTAATTACTCTCCGTAAATGCAGGTTATGAAGCAAGCATCAGCTATAAAAAAACGTGATATGCTAAAGCGAATCTGTGCACAGCGCGGTTTTACACTGGTTGAGATGCTGGTGTATATGGGCATTTTTGCGATTCTTATTACGCTTATGGCACATATCTTTACGTCCATCGTCGATACACAGTTAAGCTCTGAAGCGACCACCAGTGTCGCACAGGACGGTCAATATCTATACTCCCGTTTTATTTATGATATTCATTCCGCTGATGCTATCGTCACCCCTGAAGCACTGGGGGAGACAGGTTCCGTACTGACACTTACCAAAGACGGAACAAACTACACCTACAGTCTGGACGGTGATGTACTCATGGTGCATGACGGTACTGCTGGATATGCATTAAACAGTTTTGAAACAGGCATCTCAGATTTACAGTTTCAGAGGATAGGAAATATCGGCGGAAAACATACGGTTAGGATCACCTTTACGGTAACAGGCAAAACAGTGCTTCAGTCAGGACCAGAAGTTCGGCACTTTCAAACAACAGCAGGGCTCAGATAATTATGGTTAAAACACGTGAAAAAGGACAAATGTTGATTCTCCTTCTTATCTATATGGTCGTTGCGGTGATTATAACAACCGCTGCTGTCAGTATGCTTGTCGTGACGACACAGTCATCTGAAAAACTCTCACAAGGATCAAATGCACTGGATATTGCCGAAAGCGGTGCGGAAACTGCTATGATTAAATTACTCCGCGATCCGACCTATACCGGTGAGACAGTGCCGGTGAGTGATGGAGAAGCAAGCATTACCGTATCAGGTTCTGACCCTGTGGTTATTATTTCAGAGGGAAGGAGGGGGAATTTTACCAGAAGGATAGAAGTTCAGGTCGATACGACTGATAACGTCCTATCCGTTATTTCCTGGAAGGAAATCTAAGACACAAATATGCCGAACGTAAAAAAACAAAAAGGACTGCTGTTATTAAGCAAGGAAAAAATTGACAGTTATATCCCGTCACATCCTCAGATCGCGTCACTGCCGTTTCAGACGAATATCATCCGGAGTATGGAAGTACTGGATAAAAATGCACTGAATGTCTTAATTAAAACGTTCGTTCAGAATAATAGACTGGTCGATGTAACATTTTCACTCATTATCGGAGAAAGCCTTCTTTTTGAAAAAGTGATAACCTCCGATACATCAAAACAACAGGTAGCCACTCCTCCTCAGGTTACCGGACAGCCGTCACAACCTCGTGCAGCCGGTGCAGTAGTTCCGCCGCAACAGACGCAAACCCCGCATGCGCCTCATTCCAGTACTGAGACTCAGAAAGTTATTCCGCCAAAGAGCTCGAAAGAAGTCGCAGAGTATGAAAATAACATTATTGAAAAGTTTATTGAGACAGTGCCGTTTGAAGAGGTTCTTACGAAGGTTATTCGTACTCCTCGTGAGACTCGGGTGATCGTTGCGAACAAAGATCTGATTGTATCGTTGCAAGAAGCATTCGAGCTACAGGGAATAGCGATTGATTCAGTCGTTCCGATAACGGCCTTAGGAGTAGGCTCGACATCTGAAAATAACTTGAGCATGGAATCTGCGCAGCTGTATCTGTCGAAAATAGATATGCAAAAAGTCCAGACGATGCTCGTTGACGAAAAAAAAGATCTCGGGCAGCAAACAGGGCCTGTGTCACTGGGAATGCCGCAAAAAGAAAGTGAAAAAAAACGACTGTATATTATGATGGGCATTTTCGGGATCTTGATTATTGTGCTTATCGT
>CAZOHC010000040.1:0-10584 GCA_964579845.1 uncultured Gammaproteobacteria bacterium
CCTCTTACGCTTCCGTGGGGTGTTCTTCAGGGATGTTTCCGTCCATGATAACCTGGAGGTTTCCCCATGATTTTCCGATTCTATGATCAGTCAGTCTGTCCTGCGGGAAGTTATATGTTTTGATCTTTTCCGATCGCTCGCCGCGTCCGACTTGGGTTGATTTGAGTGAAGCAATTTGTTCCTGTTGTTTCTCGACTTCAGCTTCCCAAAGTTTGGATCTGAGCAGGGTCATCGCAATTTCCCGGTTCTGGATTTGTGACCGCTCTGACTGAGATGTCACGACAATGCCAGTCGGTTTGTGAACGATTCGGACAGCTGTAGAGACTTTATTCACGTTCTGGCCACCATTGCCGCCGCTTCGGAACGCTGAAAATTCTATATCATCAGGACTGATATGTAGATCAATATCTTCAAGCTCAGGTAGGATAGAAATCGTCGCTGTTGAGGTGTGGACCCGTCCGCGTTTCTCAGTCTTTGGTACCCGCTGAACCCGATGAACACCTGACTCATATTTTAAGAGTTGGAAGGCATTTTTCCCTGAAATCTTAATGACATGTTCTTCCAGAACTTCGACCTTGAGCCCTTTTTTCTCAGCAAAGCGGGTATACATTCTGAGCAGTTCCTCAGACCATAATTTTGCCTCATCACCGCCTGCAGCTCCTTTGACCTCCAGAATAACATTGCGTTCATCGAGTGAATCATCCGAGGATCCCTGTGACTCGGCAATGCTCTGTTCAATTTCCTGTTTCTGCCTTTCGAGTTCTGCAATTTCATCACTGGCGAGTTCCTGAAGTGCAGGGTCGATCAACAACTGCTTTGTTTCGGCAATCTTCTGTTCTAAGTCCTGTATTTGTGTTTGGCGATAATCGTACATAGATTTTTTATCATGCTGAACGGAGTGAAGAATCTTTTTCGGGGATCCTTCGCATACGCTCAGGATGACAGGGGAATAGGGTGGCTATTTCAAGCCCATGAGCATTTCACGGAGAGACTTAGGAGCTTCTTGTGATCTTTTCTTCTCCTCAACTTTTTTCGTTACCGTTGCTTTGTGTGTTTCAGCAACTTTCTTTTTCTGCTCAAATTTCTGAATTCTGGAAGCTGAGTCAACGAACTTCTGTTCTCCGGTATAAAACGGATGGCATTTGTTACATAGTTCGATATTGATAACATCCTGCGTCGAACCGACCGTAAAACGGTTTCCGCAGACACAGATTACCTGAGCATTATGATTATATTGTGGGTGAACGCTTGCTTTCATGCCCTTATTATATATGATTTTGCCGGTTTATTCAACTCATGTAGGGTAGATGTGTTTTTTAAAGAATTTATGTACCGGGTGGTACTGAAGTCTGCGCTCAGCGATGAAAATACCTGCGAAGACGAGAAGTGATCCGAGCAAAAAGGTCATTGTGATTGTCTCACCGAGCAGGGGGACGGCGATGAGAACAGTCACCACAGGATCTAGATACAGATAAATACCGACCTCACTGGCATGAACATGTTTGACGGCGTAGGCAAAGAGCATGTACGCAACACTTGATGTGAGTATCGCTCCGAAGAGTATGCCGAACAATCCCTGGAGCGGTATCTGGAGAGGTGCCAGCTGTGTCTCCCATGCATACATCGGGAAGAAGGTAACCGTTGCGATGGCGAAAATCCAGAAGATAACAGTCATCGGGGAGTAGGGGAGGTCGAATTTTTTTAGCAAAATTGTGTAGACGACAAATGTCATGGTTGAGGCGAGGAAGAGAAGATTTCCGACTAATGCACCCTCAAGCCCGGTCTCAAATACTGGTCGTAAAATAATGAGTAATATACCGAGAAGACTTAGTACGGTACCGAACACCGTTACTTTTTTTAATTTCTCCCGAAGGAAGAAATACGAACCTAAAAGAATAAAAACAGGTGCGCCTGAGGCGATAATTGATGCATTTATACTCGGTGCGAGTGTCAAACCGATAAATAAACTTGTGATATGCAGTGTTAATCCGACGAATGCCAGTGTCAATATTTTCCAGATGTCCTGTTTCTTCACGCGGAGTTTGTGCAGTGTAAAGGGAAGAAGAAGCACTGTGGCGATAAAAAATCGCAGGAAGATAAAGGTAAACGGGGGAACTGCTTCAAGGGACCATTTAAAAATAGGTGGCGATGCTCCCCAGATGATATTGGTCGTGATTAAAGCAAGGACTGCAAGATAAGATTTGGACAGTTTCATAGAATGCGTAAGGATTTTTATGATCAGTTGTTTGTTATGAGGTCTATCATCTCCTCGACGGATACTTGTTTTTGTTCTCTTGTTTTCAGATTCTTTAATGTCAGCATATTCTTTGCTAGCTCTTCGTTTCCGATGATGACGACGAATGGTATTTCTTTTTTATCTGCATATTTCAACTGTTTCTCGATTTTGACCGAACTATCAGGCCAGAGTTCGGTATTAATGCCTTCCTCACGCAGAACATAAGCGGTATTTGTCGCTTTTTCGATGATAGCTTTTTCATCTGAGAAAAGTGTTACGAGCACTTTCGTCGCTGTTAATTCAGACGGAAAGAGGTTTTGTTCGTCCATGGCTTCAATTATCCGGTCAAATCCGAATGCAAACCCGACAGCAGGTACGTCTTTCCCGGAAAATGTCCCGATCAGATTATCATACCGTCCGCCGCCTCCTACGGATCCACCGGTATATCCTTCAATCGATACTTCAAAAATACAGCCGGTATAGTAATCAAGTCCGCGTGCAAGTGTTGGTGAAAATGTGATGGACTCAGCTTCATTTCCCAGAAGTTGCGGGTAGTAGTTACGGATAATCATTCTGGTTTCTTCATCAATTTCAAGTTTCAGTAAGTCGTCAAGATGTGACTCAGGGTGTCCTTTTTGTCGTAATTCTTCCCGAACCCCGTCTGCACCGATTTTATCGAGTTTATCGATCGTCGTGATAGCACTTAACGGAATTCCTGAGAAGTTTTTTCGGTTATTGATCAGAATACGGATTTTCGTCAACGGGAATCCGAGTTTTTCATAGACACGGGTCGCAACGGCGAGGATTTCAGCATCGGCAAGTGGAGAAGCCGTCCCGACTGTATCGATATCACATTGGATAAACTCACGGAATCTCCCTTTCTGCGTATTCTCAGCTCGCCAGACAGGTTGAATTTGGTATCGCTTAAAAGGAAACGAAAGGCTATGTTCGTGCTGTGCAATAACTCTGGCCAAAGGGACTGTCTGGTCATATCGCATGCCGATTTTACGCCCGCCTCTGTCTAAAAAAGTGTAGAGTAATTTATCTGCTTCTTCACCGTATTTACCGGTAAGAATATGAGCGTATTCCAGACTTGGAGTTTCGAGCGGTTCAAATCCGTATAATTCGAAGACGGATCGCAATGTTTTGATAACATGGTCCCGTTTACGGACGTCATGAGGGAGAAAATCACGGAATCCTTTGAGTGTCTGCGGCTTTTCCATTTCTTCATTTTAGCACAAACTCAGGAGTAATTATAATGTCGTCAGTTCGGATGATGAGTGGGTGAGCTGTATCAATTCGCTGTCTCTGATCGTATACAGATCTTCTATTCTGATCCCTATTCTTCCGGGGAGGTATATGCCCGGTTCAAGTGAGAATACCATACCGTCACGGAGTATTTCTTGTGATCCCGGTGCTATCCGTGGCTCCTCGTGGACGAGCAAGCCGATTCCATGCCCGAGTGCGTGAGGGAATGAAGGATAGCCTTTTTCGATCAAATACTCACGGGCTACTGCGTCAACGTCCTCTGCAACCACCGGCATATTTTTTGCCAGTTGTTTTGAAATATATGCTGCTGCTTTTTGTTGTGCGGTACGGACCGATGTATACATATCCCGGTGCTGTTTTGTAATGCTCCCGATAAATAGTGTCCTGGTTATATCTGCATTATAGCCATGTACGCGGGCGCCGAAATCAATCAGGATTGTATCGTTCTCCCCAAGCATCGTCTCATTACTATGGTGATGTGGCGATGCAGCATTCTTACCGAATGCAACGATAGTAGGGAACGCGACGCCTGCTCCTTGTTTTCTGAATGCATGTTCCAACTGAAAGATAAGTTCCTTCTCTGTCATCCCGGGATGTATCTTCTTCACAACTTTCTGAAACGACGTATCTGAGATAGCACAAGCTTTGACAATATGATCGATCTCATCAGGGGATTTAATAATTCTGAGACCGCTCAGTGAGAAAGGATGGAGCTGCGGGAAGATAGGTTGAATGCGATGCCACTCTGAAACAGTCAGGTTTTCCGCATCAAACCCGAGCGTTTTAATTTCATGTGATGAGCGGAGGTTTTCCAGATAATATGTCAACGGATGTTCTCGGGAAAGCTCATGAACTGTGATACCTGTCACGGTATTAACTACTTGCTGTAGATAGAGTGCTGAGGTAAACAGATAGGGTTTTTGGGGTGTGACAAGCATATAGGCATCACGCTCTGTCTCGCTGAAGCCGTGGAAATTTGTCAGATGTGAAATCGTATCCGGTGATGTGATAAAGACTGCATCGAGGTTCTGTTTCTGAAGAGCATCGCTGAGTACGGCAAAGCGGTTTGTCATGATTACGGCGTTTTGGTAACGATAGTTTTCGGATTAGTATCAATCGTGATATCAGGATGTTGAGGTGCCTCCGGCAGCTGAAGAATCCGCAGTCCGGTTATTCTGTTTCCCTCATCTTTCTGCGGTGTCCCGGTGACGACGACCCTGTCTCCGACATTCAATCGTGAGAATCCTGATTTAACGATATCATCTTCTTCAGAATAGGAATTTGTTCTCGTTATATTTTCAATATCAACAAGTGTTGTTTGCTGATTGGCATCGATAACTGTAATCACAAAATCATCTTCATCTATCTCTTGGATAACCCCTGAGATAAAAACCGGTCTGGTTGTTGTTTGGACGAATCGGGCAAGCACTTTTCGGGACTGTTTATTGTAGAGACCGATCACTGAGATCTCATCACCTTTTTCTATATCAGAAATACCGAAGGAACTCTTCGAAGAGGGGGAGGAGAATTTCGTTATTTCATCAATATCAATAATTCTGGTTTTTTGTTGTGGATCTTTAATCGTTATCTGGGTGTCTTTGACATCGACGACCTCACCGATTACACCGCGTTTGTCGACAAGATCAAGCGAAGCAACTCGCGAAGCGATTTTATTTTTCAGCTCATTAATTTGCTTATTTAACAGATCAGTTTTCGATTCCTCGGTTGGAGCGGCATCTTCTTTTTCAGTAGGAGTCGGAGTCGATGTTTGCGCTGCAACAGTCGGAACTGAAAGTAAACTGAGTATGAATAAAAATAAAAATACGTATTTCATCATTAAAATGTTTCCGTTGAATAGGTTACTGTCCTGACAACCCGCCGCTCTTCACCGGTCGGGAGGATCGAAACAACTTCTATTATATTAACTCCTTCACTAATTGTCATGTTAACGGAAAAATCACCGTTTTCTGCCGGTTCCGCAACATTCTCACCGTTTTCGGATGCGATAACGACGACGCTGCCGGGAATAGTTTTTCCTGATATTGTTACGGATTTGTTCTCGACTACTGACTCATCTTCAGGTTCGTTGACCATGAGTTCATCGGAATTGCTCGAAACAGGTGTGGGTGTTGCATTCAGGGTTATCTCCGTTCCGTTTCGTTCAGGGGGGCTGGTGATTGCTTGATAAGCAAAGAAGAATCCACCGGCGACGAGCAGTCCGATGACCAGTGCGATTAATGAAAGAATTATGGTTTCTTTTTTCATGCTCAGGTTTATACGTATCTCCAGTGAATCACTGTCTTTTTAGCCTGACGGGGAAGCTATGGCAGGGGCCCCGTAAGCGGGGAGTCAGGCAGGAAAAGTGATCTGATAATAAGATAAAACTATGCCTCTTGTCAAGGAAAGGGAACGTATGTTAGGATGGTTGCATGGAAATCGTACTTCTTCCTGAAAACGGACTGAAAATAAAGGGAAAACAAGCAACACTACTCGTTAATGCTGACGATCTTTCCATAGCTCACCACGTTGCCGTATACTTCCGCAGAACCCCCCCGAAGAAAATTCCTGAAGAGTCAGTTGTCATTACCGGTCCGGGAGAATACGAGATCGGTGGTATTAAAATAAGCGGCATAAAAACAAAAGACGGTCCTGTTTTTAGTGTAACTGTTGATGGTGTTGATATATTACTGGGTGCACTGTCGGTAGTGGAGAAAATTCAGAATAAGCTGAAACAACATGCAGTAGTATTAATTCATTCTGCGTTAGAAGTTGATGCGACCTTCCTGAATAGTCTGTCAAATAATGTCGTGATTCTCTACGGTGAGAAAGCAAAAGAAGTACTTCAGAAGTTTGCAAAAGAAGGTGTCAACGAGACAGGAAAGTATCAGGTTACGAAAGATAAACTCCCTCAGGAGCTTGAAACTGTTCTGTTAAAATAAATCTGTCAAGATCGTCCGAATGAACAGTCTTCGCCCTTTGAAGCTGCAAGCGAACATGAATGAAAAAGCATGGCAAAGATAAAGACACTTCCCCATAATGACGAAGCAGAACAAAGCGTTTTAGGTGCGATACTGATCGATAAAAATGCGATAAACCTCGTATCTCAGATTATTCAACCGCAACATTTTTACAACGCCGTTTACGGTATCATTTTTGCAGCAATGCTTGAACTGGTTGACGAGCGAAAACCGATCGATGTCCTCACCCTTTCCGCAAGACTCAAAAAGCATAAAGATTACGACAGGATCGATCTCTCCATACTTCCTGAGTTGGTAAATATCGTTCCTTCTGCTGCGAATGTGGAACACTATGCATATATCGTAAAAGATGGTGCAACGAAACGATCATTAATCTCGGCAGGTACCGTTATTACAGAGATGGGGTTTGACGAAGAGAAAGAGATCAAGGAAATTCTAGACCGTGCGGAGTCAACGGTTTTTTCAATATCTCAAGGCCATATTACTAAAGGGTTTATTCCGATCAAAGATACGCTCGCATTAAGTTTTGACAGAATTGATGAGCTGCATCGAAAAGGAGCCGGTCTGCGTGGTGTACCGTCAGGATTTATTGACCTTGATAATCTTCTCTCAGGGATGCAAAACGCGAACCTCATTATTCTCGCCGCCCGACCAGGACAGGGAAAAACCGCAATCATGTTAAATATGGCACAGCACGTTGCGGTCAAAGAGAAAATTCCGATCGGTGTTTTCTCACTCGAGATGAGTAAGGAAGAGTTAGTTGATCGTCTGTTGGTTTCTCAAGCTGATGTTGATGCATGGCGGCTCAAGACAGGCAAACTCAACGAAGATGATTTTACAAAGTTATCAGAAGCAATGGGTCAGCTGGCAGATGCGCCTATTTTTATTGACGATACACCCGGTATCTCTATCAATGAAATGAGAAGTAAAGCCCGTAGATTACAGCTTGAACATGGCGTTAAACTTATCGTTGTTGACTATCTGCAGCTTGTTGATCCGGGGAGGAAATATGATAATCGTGTGCAGGAGGTATCTGTTGTCTCGCAATCGCTGAAAAATTTGGCTCGTGAACTGAATATTCCGGTTCTATCTGCATCACAGTTAAACAGGTCGGTCGAACATCGAACAGGGGACAGGAAGCCACAGCTTGCTGACCTTCGCGAATCAGGAGCGATTGAGCAGGATGCGGATGTCGTCATGTTCCTGTATCGTCCGGATGTCGAACATACCGGTCCGAATATTCCGACAAAACTTCTCATCGCCAAACATCGGAACGGTCCGACGGATGAGATAGATTTACTTTTCAGGGGCGATAGGATACGATTTTATAATGTAGAGAAAAGCGCGAAAGAGTAACGCTTATGTACTTGCTACGTATTTCTTTATATTGATAAGAAAGGAGGTGATATGTAATGGATGATCAAAATCAGACAAATCCGACACCGGATCCGATGACACCGGTGACGCCGGAACAACCGGGAGATGTTAATCAACCGCAGGATGGCGGCAGTGAAATGCCGACACCTCCTCCGGCTGATCCGTTTGCTCCGACAAGTGAGATGCCGGCAGGTGAAACACCGGCACAACCAACGGATGCTCCACTAGGTGGAGATACTTCCGGAGATACCAATCAGGGACCGGTCGTGTAATACGACTTTTCTGAAATGAAACAGGCACGAGAACGTGTCTGTTTCATTTTTTCGTTATAAACAGTGTATAATCTGACCGCAATGAACAAGAAGATTATTCTCGCATCGCAATCCCCACGAAGAAAAGCACTTATGCAACAGATCGGACTTGACTTCTCCGTCATTCCGTCTCAGTATGAGGAAAAACTCAACCCTCGATTAAAGCCCAAGGGCCAGGCAGAACTGCTTTCGCGTGAGAAAGCAAATGAAGTCATGCATCAGTTTCAAGGTGAAGATGTCATTATTCTGGCAGCTGACTCGGTAATTGATTTTCGAGGAGAGACGATCGGTAAGCCTAAATCGACGGATGATGCAAAGCGGATACTCAGACGATTAAGCGGTGAGATGCATGAAGTCATAACCGCGTTTACGCTGATCGATGCGAGAACAAAGAGAACTGTTACAAAATCAGTTGCGACGAAAGTCTTTATGAAAAAATTGACAAAAAAAGAACTGGACGGATATATTGCAACCAACGAACCTATGGATAAAGCAGGGGCGTATGGAATTCAAGAGATGGGTGCGGTCTTTGTCGAGAGAATAGAAGGGGATTTTTATGGAGTAGTAGGCCTGCCGATTCAGGCACTGACGGAAGAATTAAAACGCTTCGGAGTTATGCTTTACTAGAAGAAGTGCCTGCAAGTTTTCTGTATACATAGGTAGTTGCCAGCCCTGTTACCGGGATCGCGATCAGCAATCCGACGATTAATGCTACGAGTCCGAGTAACAGAATCCCGAGATAGGTGAACATGAGAAAAACAAGCTGCCATTCCTGACCTTTTGTTATCGCGAAGCTTTCCTTGAGTGAGTCAACTGCAGAGCGTTTTTTATCCACGATCAAGTAGATATAGAACTGCAGTTTAATAACGACGTAGATAACGGCAGCGATAATCATCGCTATGAGAAGCTGTGAAACAAACTGCATATCGATAAATGAGAGCGGGATCAGGATGAGCAAAACCGCGACAAGTAACGCGAGAGAATAAAGAATTCCTGCTATAAAAACTTGGATAAATTCCCGTGCCGTGACATTAAACAAATCAGTATATCGTGTTTTTTTGCCGTCGTTGATCTGTAAGTAAACCCGGGCGACGCCGATAGACAGGTAGATTCCGATGATCATCGTTATAACGATGATCACAAAGATAGCAGGGCTTATCTGGTCCAAGGATGTAAGCTGTGTAGGAATGTTGAGTGTCGACTGCAGTGATGACTGAAGAACCTGCGGGAGAACTGTCGTGGTGAGCGTTACCGCGATAAGAAGCCAGGAATGTTTTTTAAACCTCTCCCAACCGAATGAGATAGCTTCTTTGATCGAAAACTGTTTCATCTGTGTGTAGCGTAGCACTGCAGATTACGCTTGTCAATAAATTTAGATGAGATTGAAATAAATCTGCAAGTGCTTTGTGCCAGGAGAGGGACTCGTGATTTATCCTTTATCACACTCTCAATGAAATCACCCTCGAAGAGGGAACTTTCACGATCGGTTATCGTCGGAATTGGGAACTGTTCGTTTCTATATCTACTTCGTGCCAGGAGAGGGACTCGAACCCTCACGACCGGTTAAGATCAAAGGTTTTTGAGACCTTCGTGTCTACCATTCCACCACCCTGGCAAATATTCAGATATTTTGAATTTCAGAATTTCTGAGTAATGATCCCGATTCCTTCCATCGGGCCAGCGTTATCTGAGTGTGCCGAGATTAATTATACCAGAAACAGCTTTATTTTTTCGTTTTTTGTGTTAGAATAGTACCGTTATGAAGTTAGAGTTCTCGACAAATCCTATCGAAAAGATTTCAGCAGATGTTATCCTCGTTTTCGCCCTCCAGCATACCGATCAAAAAAAAACAGGCTTTATACCACTTAAGAATTTTACCGATGTAGACAGTATCACCCGAGGAAAACTCAGTGAAATCTGCCGAATGGAGCAATTTACCGGGAAGAAAAAAGAAACAGTGACCTACTATCCGGAAGCGAAAACAGTACTCGCAAGTAAGATTATTGTTGTCGGGCTGGGGAAGAGAGAAGATTTCATTGCCGATGACCTCAGACGAAGTATGGGTTCGCTTGCGAAAAAGCTCCATTATTCTGTTGACTCGGTGCTGCTTAGTTTGAATGAAGATGATGAGACAGGACTTGATCTCTCACTCGCAGTGCAGATGGTGACCGAGGGACTATTCCTCGGTATGTATGAATTCGGAAAATATAAAAAACAGGAGAAACATGATCATGTCCTCGAGACGATGATTGTGCAAGAAGCAGACAAAGCAAAGCAAAAAACGATAAAGAAAGCATTTGAAAAGGGATCGTTATTCGCGCAAGCGACGATCGTCGCGCGTGATTTAGTGAATGAACAACCGTATATTGCGACTCCGACATATCTTGCGGATTTCGCAAAAGAGATAGCCAAA
>CAZOHC010000041.1:0-10512 GCA_964579845.1 uncultured Gammaproteobacteria bacterium
CTATAATATATTACTATGGCTGCTCGAATAGAAGAATTACAAACATCCACGCCCGATAGCCTCTCGGTGATTCCTTCCCTTAGAGATAGAATTTTGGAGTCTGAGAATCCGTATGCAATCGTACGAGACGCCATGCTCCAGGATTATTTTCATTCCCAAGAAGAACCTAAAATTAATGATGAAGGTTTATACATTGATTCTCCTTTAGGTGAAAAGCGTGCAGAACTTGTGGATTTTCTGGTATCACTTCCGGACGACCATGGACATAGCATTTGGAAAACAAGTGAAAACCTAACATATATTTCCGATAATGAAGCATCGAGCCGTGCACTGGATAGAGTTTATTTAGGAACACAACCTGAATCAGATTTTAATGGATATCTCTGGTCAACACTGATGCTTGATAATTTACATAACGCTTTGGCGGTCAGAAATCGTTTTGCAATCGTTCAGAATGTTTTTGAGCGTGAAATTTCAGAACACACTGCCAACAATACTGATACTATGAATGTTGTCAGTATCGCAGCAGGATCCAGTAGAGCTCTTATGGAGACTGCTGCAGAGCTGCCTGAAGATATCAGAAGCAACATGAATATCAGAATGACTGATTTAAGTAAAGATGCGCTGGGAGATGGGTTAAACCTGGCTCAAGACCTCGGTATAACAGATATTACTAACTTCAGAAGGTCTCACTACCGAGCATATGAGCGTTATCTCGAAGATGGTTACCAACCTAACTTCGTTGAAATTGTCGGACTTCTTGATTACCTGACTGACGAACAGATAACCGGGCTATTATCTAAAGTTCATGAAAAGCTGACAGATGGCGGCAGTGTCATATACTCAAACGTCAGTGAGAATGATGAACAACCGTTTCTTCATAATGTGATCGGATGGAGACCGATGATTTACCGAGAAGCAGACCGATTAGCCAGCCTGGCACAAAGTGCAGGATTCGATACTGAAAATATTGAACTAATACGTGAACCTTTAGGATACTGTAACCTCATCGTTGCGAAAAAGTAAGTACCTCTTTTCTCTTCTATACTATATAATAATTTTGTGGGGTTTATTAATAGTATAATCATCATAACTGGAATCTTGGATTTTATACTTAGCTTCCTCGTCCTCCTCAGAAATAATAAAAGCCAGATTAATATTTCATTTGCGATCTTCAGCTTCTTTCTCGGTACATGGGCATTTAGCATTGCATTTTTTAGAATTGTTGATGACCCTACATTTTCCCTCTTCTGGGCAAAAATGATTTACATTTCCGGAAGCTGTATCGCAGCTTCGCTTTTTTATTTTGCATTGGTATTCCCGAGCGGCAAAAAAATATCAAATAAAATGAAAGCAATGATCATCGTACCCAGCGTAATTCATGCAGTACTTATCATGATCCCCTCCTATCTTACAAGAGAAATCGTCTATAGATCATGGGGGAAAGAAGTTATACTCGGTAGCAGTGAATATATAGTATATAGTCTATACTTTCTTTTCTTTTTCTATGGAGCATTATATATTTTACATTCGAAACTTAAATCATCTACGAGCAGAGTCAGAAACCAGATATTTTTCATTCTTACCAGTATCTTAATTGCAGGAATTATAGCCTCAATCTTTGATCTTTTCCTGCCTTGGTTCGGTAATTATGAACTTATTTACGTCGGCCCGATGTTCTCAGGCATAATTTTTTGGCTCGTAACATACGCGATTGTAAAACACCAGCTCTGGGATTTTCGACTCGTGGTTGCGCGATCTATTGCATATACGATTCTTCTCCTCTGGCTCGGTAGTATCTATACGCTCGGTGTTTTCTGGACCAGCCGTTTTCTCCTCAAAGATGAACTGCAGTCAAATCAGATCCTTATTTATACCGTGCTCGCTCTTTTCGTGGCAATCACTTTCCAGCCGTTAAAAAGCTACCTGGAGCGTGCAACTGATAAAATTTTCTTCAAGTATAACTATGATTCCAATGAGCTTTTATCACTCCTCAGTAATATCATGGCGACCACCATTCACCTCGATAATTTGACGCATAATACTCTCCACGCGCTCACAAAGACGCTCCATATCTCACATGGTTCATTCCACGTTTATCAGGATGGGAAACTCATCCAATTCGCGACAGAAGGCGTAGTTCATATCATGAAGGAAGAACATATGGCAAAACTCAGCGCGATGAAGCGAACACTTCTCTATGACGAAGAAACGAGCGAACAGATAAAAACAGTCATGCGTGAAGCAAACGTTTCTTTTTTTCAACCGCTTCATGTTAAAGAACGCACCATCGGTTTTCTCATACTCGGGGATAAGAAATCAGGAGAACTCTATTCGAAAAAAGATATCGATGTTTTAACGATCTTCGGGCCACAGATCGCGATCTCGATTGAAAATGCTCAGGCATATGAAGAGATAAAACGCTTTAACATCACATTGAAAGACGAAGTCGAGAAAGCGACAACGAACCTTAAACATGCAAACGAACGGTTGAAGGAACTTGACCGGATGAAAGATGAATTCGTCTCACTTGCCTCGCACGAACTGAGAACCCCGATGACTGCGATCAAGTCATACGTATGGATGCTGCTTGAGCATAACATGGTGAAGGATAAGAAAGGAAAAGAGTATCTGGAACACACGTATCAGGCAACAGACCGACTTATCAACCTGGTGAACGACATGTTAAATGTTTCACGAATCGAGTCCGGGAGGATGACGATTTCACTCTCGGCGGTAAATTTGCAAGAACTTATCTCACAAGTTGTAGCTGAGGTGAAGCCGTCTGCAGATAAGCAAAAACTGTCTCTTAAGACCCAGATCGAACCAGGTGCGAAACTGATGGTTCAAGCAGACGCGAATAAAATAAAACAAGTATTGGTGAATCTTATCGGTAATGCTATCAAATTTACTCCCTCAGGCGGAACCATCACTATCACAGCAGTTACTGAAGGAGAGTACATAAAGACATCTGTTGCTGATTCAGGGAAAGGACTTATGAAAGAAGATATGCCGAAGCTGTTTAAGAAATTCGGTATGCTTGAAAAAAATTATACATCTAAGCCAACGACACAAGGCACAGGGCTTGGCCTCTATATCAGTAAATCAATTATCGAGAAGCATAACGGAAAAATAACAGTGGAATCAGAAGGAAAAGACAAAGGCGCAACCTTCAGCTTCACATTACAAGTAGCGTGATCGATGAAGCAGGACTATTTTTCGAGCACTTCCTGAATCTTGACTACCAGATCGCCGGGATTAATCTGGCTTTTTATAATATATCCATTCCCTAATTCCATAGCTTGTTTCATTTCATTATCATTATCCAAGTTGGTGAGGAAAATGATCGGCTTGTCTGCCTGATTTTTATAATCCGGATCTTTTTTAACGTTTTTAATTATTTCGATGCCGTCCATATGAGGAAGGATGATATCCATGAGGAGAACATCCCATACACCCTCTTTAATTTTCTGCATCGCTTCATTTCCATCTGTTGCCGTTGAGACTGCATGGCCTGCCTTTGTCAGCGTATCAGTATAAATCTCACGCAGAAATGCATCATCCTCTACCAGAAGAATTCGTAAGGGATCCATAGTACGATCCTATCACCGGCAGTAGAGATTGTCAATGAATCAATCCCTGAAAATCCTATCATAATAAGCTAATTTGTTGTTATAATATGATAAATGATAAAGAAACTATCGTTTGTCTTTTTCTTTTTCGCAGTTGCATCACTCTACCTGCATAACCTAACAGGTGACATCTATAGCGGAGATATCGGCGATCTGGTGACTGCTTCCTATGTCGCTGGTGTTGCGCATCCGCCCGGCTATCCTCTATTCACCTTTCTCGGATTTCTCATGACGAAGATTCCATTTGCCATTCCTGTCGTGACGAAAGTAGCACTTGTTTCATTATTCGCTTCACTTGGTGCACTCATCGTCTACTCAATCTTCGCTCTGCGGGTTACGAAAAGTACCTTCCTCACGCTCCTATCGACTGCAATACTTGCCTTCTCGTACCTATTCTGGTTTCATGCTGAGATTCCTGAGGTCTTCGGTCTGAATAATTTTTTTGTGGTTAGTATCATCACGACCGCATACTTTTTCCATAGGGAAAAACAGACTGTTTATTTGTGTATACTCGGATTTCTCTGCGGCCTCGCCCTGACCCACCATCATACGATTCTCTTTCTGTTTCCGGGAATCATACTCATACTCTTTAGACACCTCAAATTTATTTTTTCTGATATAAAACGAGTCGGTTTCGGATTCCTATCTTTTTTTCTCGGATTACTCCCGTATGCATATGTTCCCATAGCAGCATCGCAAAATCCGATTATTAACTGGGATAATGCACAAACCATGCATAACTTTATTCATCTCGTCCTGAGAAAGGACTATGGATTCGCACCGAGTATCGTGAACCATGTGCCGCTGTCGGTGAAGATGATTCATGTCTCAAGTTTTTTCACATCGCTGGTTCACAATTTCTCCTATCAAGTGCTCCTGCTCACCGGTATAGGGATTATTGAGCTGTTCAGAAAGGATCGATGGTTTTTGAGCGGTTTGACGATTGCTTTCATCCTGACAGGACCGTTTTTTATGTACTATGCAGCAGGACTCACCGGCGTTCCGGTGGGTATGGGAATCATCGAACGATTCTATGTCATGCCGTCAATAGTTCTCATGTTCTATGTACCGTTCGGTTTTATGTTTCTCAAACAGTTTCTGGATGCCCGACTCTCCCGTCCGGGACTGAGTCTTCTGCTACTCAGCTATTTTCTGATAATTCCCGTAATGCTTCTCTATTATAATTTCCCGAGAACAGATCTCTCAAACACCACGATCGGAAACACGCTGGCTGACAATATCTTCTCATATGTACCCAAAGACAGCGTACTTTTCGTCTCCGGTGACACGACGACATTTAATATCTGGTACAACCATTATGTGCTGAATAAACGAGCTGATATCGGACTTATCAACCCGCCGGGAATCGGTGGTAATAAATTTTTTGAAGATGCAATCAATGAGTACTTCAAAGAGCATCCCGATGCGACATTTACTGACATACCGTCAGAAACGATCGAAGCGCTCAGGAAGCAAAAACGGATCTTTGCTACGTATCCGATCGACTTCACCCCGGAAGGAACGCTGATGCTCCCGAGAGGACTAGTGTACGAGATGGTAGCTGAGTCGCAGGTTCCCCCCTACGACGTCTACCTCACTGAAGTCGAAGAACATCTCAGGAATCTGCAGATTGTCAGAAAAGAAACGCTTTCACCGGCTGAAGATAATCTGGTAGCAGCCGAGATCCCATCAATCTATGCGTCAGGATTAGTCAGAATCGCTGATTTTGTTGACGCACACTACAAAGATCCGGGCAGGGCTGAGCATTATTACCGTCGTGCGCTCTGGATAGACCCTGATCACCCGAGTGCCTATGCCGGATTGGCGCTGAGTCAGTATAAGGCGTACAGAGACTGTCGTAATGCACCAGAGAGCATGAAACAGGCAATCGAACTTTATCCTGTCTGGAAGACCTATTACGCACAACTTTACCTCATCTACGACGGCTGTGAGGCACCAGAGGATGTGAAGGATGACCTCGCTCGAACATACGAGACATTATTTAATGAAGATCTTCGAGCTGTCACAGCTCCGCATAGGCAACAGTAATATGAAAATCGTTTTTTTTCAATATCTTTTCCTGGAATACGGCGGCGGTACAGCTGAATACTTTATTGATACTGCACGGGAAGTTAAAAACCTCATTCCGAACGCAGACGTTACTGTGGTTACCTGTAACGAGCAACTGAGTAAACGATTTTTATCAATTTATTCACTATATTTTATGAAAAACCTCCGAAAACAAAACCTTCGAAACATTCCGATAAAGTCGATTCACAAAAAATTGAAGCCTGCTTCATACAATCCCGAACCGAGTCTGACGCAGATACGCCAATCTCTCAGTTCTGCTCAAATAATTTACTGCAAAAACGATATTCTCGAGTTGATGCTGTTAAACCTGTTAACGCACAATCTGAAGTCGAAAAAAGTTATTATCGGCATGCATACACCGACGGTATATGAGAAAACACCGTCATTGCAAGCGAGGCTTCACAATCTGCTCTATGGATCAATACTGTACAAATTATTAGTAAAACATGCAGACGTGTTGCATGTGTTGAATTCCCATGAAGAACAGGTGTTAAAAAACCGGTACCCGAACAAGACAGTGAAAAGAATACCCAATCCATTGCCGTCTCAGGTGTATAAATCATATAAACACTCTCCTCGTTCGGACGTATTCTCTGTTCTCTGGGTCGGCAGACTCACCGAACAGAAAGGCATAAACGATCTCATCAAACTGATACGCGATATAAATAGCTCAACACTTCGATTCTCTGTGCGCTTTACGGTAATCGGTGACGGTGAGTATGCAGAAGAAATGAGAGCCCTCCGAAACAAATGGAACAATGTCACGGTACATGGACACATACAACGGGAGAAACTTCTTTGTATGTATGCTGATTTCGATCTTTTTCTGAGTACAAGCTATTGGGAGAGTTTTCCTCTGACGCTGCTTGAGGCACAAGGAGCAGGTCTACCTGTACTTTGTTATGATATTTACGGGTGCCGCGACATTATTATTCATGGCCGAAACGGTTACGTGGCAGGTGATTATGCATCACTTCATAATCAGTTGAATCGAATGATTACCGATCCTCATACACGCATTAAAAAATCTACCGTGCAACAGGAGATCCGTAAAAAGTATGACAGTCGTAAAATATACACGGAGATTGCTCAGATGTTTCACTTATGAAGAAAATTAATTTAGGATGCGGTACAAAGTATATGCAAGGGTATATCAATACCGATGTCACTCAGACAGTGAAGGCAGATGTCTACTTTGACCTGAATAAGACACCGTACCCTTTCAGGAGTAATTTCGCAGATGAAATCTACATGGATAATGTACTTGAACATCTTGATGATATCCCACGCGTCATCGAGGAAATTCATCGTATCCTAAAACCCGGAGCAGTGCTCCGTATCTATGTTCCGTACGCCAAATCAGACGGTGCATTCAATGATCCGACTCACATGCATTATTTTACCGAACGCAGCATGGACTACTTCAGTCGAGATAATGCATATGGTTTTTATGCCGATGTATCATTTCAGATAAAAAAAGCCGAGCTGTTCAATGCAAACAAAACGACGATGAGTAAACTTCGTCTCCTCATCCCCTTTAAAAAAATTTTGAAGATTTTTTTCTTTAATATATATGACGGCGTTTACTTCGAAATGCGAAAGGTGAGACGACGATGAAGCGACCTCTGTTTCTGTCACCTCACTTTCCAGCTAAACGACACCTCATGAAGGATATTTCATCAATGACTACCGAATACTCGTTCACAGGAGATATCATTGATATCGGCTGCGGAGTCAAACCGTATAAAAAATATTTTGACGCTGCCGATACATACCGAGGTATAGATTTCAGGTCTTATTCTGACAATCCGGAATTTCGTGTTGAGAAACCCGATTATTATTTCTCGAAACACTATCGCCAGGACTATCTTCTGCCGTTTGAAAACAATGTCTTTCATCACGCAGTATCATTTCAGGTACTGGAACATCATCCGAAGCCTGAGGTGATGATCAGGGAAATGGTACGCGTGACCAAAAAAAACGGATATATACTGCTTAGCTTCCCATTTATCTGGGCATTACATGAAGAACCGAATGACTATTATCGGTTTACTGAATATAGCATAGCGAACCTGTTTCAGGATAATGGCTGTAAAGTCATCAGGATGAAAAAACAGGGTGCTGTATGTTCAGTCATCGCGACACTGCTTAGCGATGCGCTCATCGAGTTTTCCAAGAAAAACAAACTGACCTATCTCCTTAGCGTACTCCTCTATCCGATCGTTATGATGATCGCATACCTATCACTCATCGGTGACAAGCTTTTTCCTACAGACACCATATTTTTAAACTATGTATGGTTAGCAAAAAAACTATGATTACCTGTTCGATAGGCATCTGTGTCTTTAACGAAGAAAAAAATATCGGAAAGTTGTTAAACTCCGTTCTTCGACAGCGTGTAAAATCAGTAAAAATTACTGAGATTATTATTATCGCCTCAGGATCAACAGATAGAACGTGCGATATTATTAAAACTTACCAAAGAAAAGATAGAAGAATAAAGCTGATCAGACAGAAGCATAGAGAAGGAAAAGCATCGGCAGTAAACCTATTTATCTCAAAAGCAAAAAACGAGATTCTGCTTTTATGCGGTGGAGATCTGATTCTTCCTCCATCAGTTATTGAAAAAATGACTTCTGTGTTCTCAGACAGTGAAGTCGGCATGACCGGGGCACGTCCTATTCCTGTAAATAATATCGAGGACGGATTCATTAGCTTTGCCGGTCACTTGCTGTGGGATTTACATCATAGAATCTCAATGAAAAATCCGAAAATGGGTGAAGTTGTCGCATTCAGAAAGATTTTTAAACGAATACCGACGACAGGTGCTGATGAAGCGAGTATCGAGCCACTCATTCGTGGTCAAGGATATCAGATACGATATATGCAAAATGCCAAGATCTATAATAAGGCACCGACAACGCTTCGAGAGTTTATTCACCAGAGGCGAAGAAACTACTGGCTGCATTTGATCATTCTTCACAAGCAATCATATCTCGTCTCAACACTCAGTCCGAAAACAATTATCACAGCTCTGATAAGTTTTCTGGCTGACAATAAAAACCTAAAATACTGTATGTACGCTCCACTCGTAATGACACTTGAAGTGTATAGTAGACTTCTCGGCTGGTGGGATTATCGATTTTCTAATCGATCACATACTGTTTGGGAAGAAATGAAAACAACGAAGAAATTATAAACTGGAGAGAAGATTATCTAGAGACGTTAATCGTAGCGCCCAGTTCTGCAGCAGGTGCTGAGATGGTGAGTCTGTTCGTTGCACCCTGTTCGATCGTGTATCCTGTGTTCCAGGTTGAACTGGTGCAATCAGTAAAGGTTACGGCTGTACCATTATTCGTCAGCGGATCAACAGGAAGTGCAGCAATATATTGAGGCACTAAGTTCGAACAAAATGAATTGAACGTGGTAGACTGAATAGTCTGCGCAGTTGAATCAATTGTGACACCGAGGCCTGACAGTGATCCCTTGTTATCAGCCATATATTGATTAACAGCATTAAGAATTGCGTTTACATCCGAAGATCGCTTCGTATTATTTGACTGTGCGAACTGTCGAGCCGGATTAATAGCTATTAATGTTATTGCGAGAAGGATTGCGAGAATACCGATAACTACCAGTAATTCTATGAGTGTAAAACCTTTTTGTGATGATCTTATGTTTTTCATATTATCGTGAGACGTTAATGGTTGCTCCCAACTCTGCAGCAGGTGCTGAGATCGTCAGTCTGTTTGTCGCACCCTGTTCGATCGTGTATCCAGTGTTCCAGGTAGAGCTGGTGCAGTCTGTAAAGGTTACAGCTGTCCCATTATTAGTCAACGGGTCAACAGGAAGTGCTGCGATATATTGCGGTACTAAATTCGAACAGAATGAATTGAATGTTGTGGACTGAATGGTCTGAGCAGTAGAGTCGATCGTAACACCGAGTCCTGACAATGATCCACGATTATCAGCCATGTACTGGTTGACAGCATTCAGAATAGCATTAACATCTGATGATCGTTTCGTGTTATTTGACTGAGCAAACTGACGTGCAGGATTGATTGCGATAAGCGTGATCGCGAGAAGAATTGCGAGTATGCCGATAACAACGAGTAGTTCGATTAATGTGAATCCTTTTGTGTTTCGTGATGATATTAGAGCAGTTAATTTCATCTGTATGTATCTATTATTCCTATAAAGCTGAGTTGTTGTCAAGAGGTATTTTCAAGGCTAAAAATACCTCATAGGAATTTTGGTCAAAAATTAACTATGACAACAGGTTCCTCAACGGTATTCTCCTGTGCAGATACTGAAGCATCAAACGACTGCAAAAGCAATACAATTTCTTCACGACTATCCTTCGGAACTCCGGACGAGAAGATCACGAACGGCGAAGCAGTTATGCTACCTTGTGATGACGAGACAGATTGATAACCGGCTGATCTGATCGATGCAATGAGTTGTGCTGACAGACTTGCTCGCTGACTTGATATGTTAAGCGTTATGGGTAGTGCTGCTTTCATCTCAGCTGTTGATGATGCAATCGGATCAATTGACGGTTGTGTTGTCGGTGTTGCAGAAGGAGCTGACGGCTGAGTTATAATCGGCTGGTTTTGTACAGGAGGTTGTGTATTTTCATTAACCATCCTGAGATAGACCACGATAAGCACAATAATCAAGATCCCGAAAATGCCCATCATAATATACAGTCGTGTTTTTTAAAATTATTTTTTCGGGACTAACCCTGACCAACGCCCGATTTGAGTCCCCACAAATTTTTTTTTATAAA
>CAZOHC010000042.1:0-10217 GCA_964579845.1 uncultured Gammaproteobacteria bacterium
ATTTACATGTGAGTAAAAAGATGTTATTAAATGGTACACCGAAGAATCCTGATATGGTGCCAACGAAGCTCGGGCTAGATAACATTATTGATATAATAAAATCTATATAAGACAAATGGAAGATTGTATTTTTTGTAAAATTGCCAAAGGGGAAATCAAGAAAGAATTTCTCTATGAAGATGATGATGTAATGGCTTTTCCTGATATCAACCCTGTAAAACCGACGCATATTCTCGTGATTCCGAAAGTTCACTTTGAAGACTTCCTCGCTCTCGAAGATCCTGAAATAAAGGAAAAACTATTCAGTGTCGCACAGATGATGGCAGAGTCAGCGGAACTGGATGAGAAAGGATTTCGTATCGTCATAAACGGTGGAGGGGCACAGGAAATTAATCACCTTCACATTCATGTCATGGGCCCGCTGGGTAAAGCCGTCCCGATGCGCTAGTATCGGATCCGAAGCTCCGGAAAATCAGTATCCGGCCTCTTAAACTCTTATGCGTTTTGAAGACGAGAATTCCTACGATCAATTTTCCGCAGACACTCATGAAGCCGATACTGTGCCTGAACGTGTTATTTTCTCAGAACGTGAGCATAAATATCGAGGAATAGATACCGCCGTCTCTGTGCAGTCCCCTGATGCTGATGAAGTGATGCCTTCTTCCTTAGAACAATTATTTCAAGATTATAAGCATCCGATTCTCACATATAGAGCACAACAGCTTTTGTTCAGAATGGGAGAGATAGGTGAACGCGGTAATGTCCCGATCAGTCTCGTTGTTCGGCATTCCGACTTTCCCCAGGTATTGGATACGTTCACTGAAAATGACCGGGAGTTGTTCCTTCAAATGACTGATGAATCCGGAAACCTCGCAGACTTATTAGTTCACGCAAATATACGGCTTGCTATACGAGAGTCCAGGAGATTTCTGGACCGGGGACTGCCCAGAGACGAGTTGATCCAGGAGGGGATCCTCGGTTTGTATAGAGGTGTCGAGCGATTTGATCCTGATAAAAAGGCAGATGAAACAAAGCCTGACGGGAAAAACGTGAATTTCTCAACCTTCGGCATTCATTGGGTGAGGCAGGCAATGAAACGGGCAGTTGAAGATAAGGGTAGAGGTGTCAGAATCCCTGCGCATCTCCTCACTTCACTGAATAAATCCAGAAGTGTGCAATTACGACATGAGGATGCAGAGCAACGGATTTTAAGCCAGGCAGAACTGGCAGAAATTTTGGAAGAGGAGTTGGGTGTCAAGAAAAATAAAGCACAGAAATTGGCTTTCGAAGTGCGGCATGGGGGTTTTTCATCAGATATACGGTCGCTTGACGTTCCGATATCTCACGAGGACGACTATTCTTTAGCAGAGTCTATCCCAGATGCAGGGGATACGTATGAGGAAATTATCACAACTATCGATCAGCAGGTTGTCAGTCAGACTTTAAGGAATGTTCTCAACGAATTATCTCACGACGTTGATCCGAGAGTATTGGAAGTTATCAAGTTACGTTATGGAATTATTGACGGGGTTCCGAGAACGCTCAAAGAAGCGTGTGAGGAGACAGGTGTCAGCCGGTATATCGTGGAGACCGGTCAGAAGCAGCTATTTAATCGACTCAGGGAATCAGAAAAGCTTGCATTACTAGCAAAAGACTTATGATTGCGAGTCCTCTTGTAATTTTGCTTGCTCTTCCTCCCAAGCAGTATGGATTTCAATTGCCATGTGTTTGAGTGCTTCGATTTCATTTGGTCGGTACGTTGACCTCGATCTTTTTCCGAATGTTTCTCTCCCATACTCGATAAGCATCATTCCGACACGATCGTATAGATTGTATCGTTCTTTTTTCCCGACTTTCTTTAACTTGAATGCCTCTGCAATTTTATTGACGATATGGACATGGATTCCCAATCCTGCAGAAATTTGTAGTGTCGTTGCTTGGGAGGTTCGTACGCTGGCAACAACTTTTTCTAAATCTTCCTGTAGTTTTTCCCTTACTTCAGGATCACGTTGTTCTATCGGATTTTCTTTTTCTGTATGATCATCGAGTGCGTACTCGCTCACAGAGTCACCACCCATATAATCCGAAACATCAATGGACTCACCTGTATCAGAAATCACAGTTTGTGTTTCTTCAGATACTAAGAGCATCTGTTCAGTATCATCTTGTTGAGCATCTTCTTCAAAGATTACAACCGGCTCAAACGTCTGTTCCTCTCTTGTCGTCGTTTCCTGTGCTGCCCGGGCTTCTATATTTCTTACCATTTCACGGGGAGCAATCCACCTAACATCCAGTGTCGGATCCTGATAGCGTTTGGCTTGTACTTTTTTCCGTGGTTCTGAAAGGAGGAATGGAATCAAATGGTTTCCCATAACTGATTCATCCATTTCATACATAACCGTGATGAGCATATCAACACTCTCATTCGGATGTTTGTATTCAGAATTTTTATAGAGTTCATAAATCGGTTGAAGCCAGCGTACAGCATCATGACGTCTTTGTTGAATTTCTTCTGCAGTAGGAAGTTCATGGTGGTTTCCGTTTCCGTTTTTAATTTTTATATCCTCCGGTAGATCGGAAAATAATGCTTTGATTTCTTTTGTCAGCGTAAATGTCATCTCACCTTTCTGTCCCAGTTGGATTACGGTTCCAACACGACTCTCAATGAGAGAGGATATTAACGCGATGTTTTCCCGAATCATTTCCTGCTCGGAGGATTTTTCAACTGGACGTTCAGGAGTGCTGTGTTCACTTTTCGGAAGCGGTATCTCCATTCTTTCTTGTGTATGTCGGGGACTACTTTTTTCGATAGCTTCTCGCTGTTCAGTTCTCGCACGGAGTCGGTAGTATATATCTCCTTCATAGTCTCTTCTTTCAATCAGTGACGTTGACGAAGGGTCTTCTTGTAATCTTGCTAGAGAATTTTTGAGATTATGAATTGCTTGATCATTATTTTTTGCCCCTGCTTCTTTAGCAATCTGTTTGATCTAATCAAGGGAAAGACCGCGATCTCCTTGTTGAGAAAGACTATGGAAGACTGACCAACTTATTTTTCCTCTTAGCTTTACCTCTCGTTCTGCCAGTTTTATGACCTGTTGTTCAGCATCAATCTCAAGAAGCGGTAATGTCGTGTCTTCTTCTATATCAGGTGTCAATGTCGTTTCCTCACGGATCGAAATACTTTTAGGTTGTGCCTCCGGGATTGTCACCTCGTCATCTGTCTGTAGTACCTGTACATCTGATCCGTGTTCAGTCACTGCAGTTTCTACACTCGATGATTCAATCATCTGTAATTTCTCTCGATATTGGTTATATACTTCAGGTTTTACCAGACCGCGTTCATACCTCGCTGTGAGCGCCTCGAAATCCTCTCTGAATGCAGCAGTCTCTTCTTCTTGAATTGCTGTCTGAATTCCGGATAATCGGGGGGTGAGGACTGATTCAGTGTGGCGTTTTACGTTTTGTATAGTCTGGTCACGCTTATCACCGATAGCGATATCAGATTTTATATCGGTTCCTTCAAAAACGGCCACGCCTTCTATCCGATAGGGACCGTTTCCTGATGTGACACGGTGGGGAAAGTCTTCTCTTTCTCTGATGATTGTTTGTAGTCGTTGACTTCGTTCTTGTAGTGATTGTGCTCGCTCTTTCATACGATTTTCTCAGCAGTTTATACCCTATAAGGGTACCATACTAAGCCTATAATCACAAATTAACCATGAAAGTGGTGGGAGTATTGTCTCATGACATTCAGGTATCCAGGCAAGTTTATCTCGCACTCCAGGTTTACAGAGCCTTAGGTTTCGTGTAAAATAGTACCTTGCAGAGGAAGTATGCAGTTTTTCTTCATAATAACTTCCTTGACCCTGAAGGGGGGTGTTTTTTATTATGGTTTTTGTTAAAAAAATGCCTGGTCAATCAGATGATCAGTTAATCAGAAATTTCTCCAGAAAAGTCGTTGATGCAGGAATTATTCCTGAGGTAAAACGGCGCCAGTTTCATTTGAAACCGTCTCTCGCGAAAAAAGCCAAAGCTGAAGAAGCTAGACGAAACAAACGGAAGGTGATGTAATCTGGATGGCTGATGTAAAAGTGCTTTTTCATGTTGAGAGCAGATATAAAATTAATAGAAAGCGGCTCAAAAAAGCGATAGAAGAGACACTTCATGAGCACGGTGTTAAAAGCCCTGTTGAGATCTCCGTGGCAATCGTCGGTGATCGGAAAATGACGAAGCTGAATCAATCATACAGAGGTAAGGAAGGAACGACCAATATTTTGTCTTTTCCGCTTCAGGAAGGGCAAAAAACGCACCTTCCTGATGACAATATCGTCCGGCTGGGTGATATCGTTATTTCATATCCAGTGCTCATCAAAGAATCAGCAGAAGAAGAGATGCTTGTTGATGATCGAGCTGATATGCTCATCAAACACGGACTTCTGCATCTTATGGGTATACATCACTAATACAGTCGAAGCACCAAACTCGAATTTCGATATTCGAAGTGATGATTTTCGAGTTAAACGAGACTATGGTTTTCTATAGAAAGTATCGCCCCCAGACTATTGATGAGCTGGATAGCACGCTCGTACGGGAAAAGTTGTCTGCTGTTTTAAAAAACACTGCTTCCGTTCCTCATGCAATGTTGTTCACCGGTCCTAAGGGTTTAGGGAAAACATCTGCCGCGAGAATTATCGCTAAAGTTGTCAACTGTGAAGCTGATAAGAAGAAGCGGGGTACATCAGGTATCGAACCATGTAACGCGTGTGAGCAGTGTCGCTCGATTACAAACGGTTCGAATATGGATGTTCTTGAGATTGATGCTGCATCGAATCGAGGCATTGATGAGATCAGGGAACTGAAGGAAACGATAAAATTATCGCCGCTGTCATCCAAGAAAAAAGTCTATATTATTGACGAAGTTCACATGTTAACCACTGAAGCTTTTAATGCGTTGCTGAAAACGCTTGAAGAGCCTCCGCCGCATGCCATGTTCCTGCTCTGTACCACCGAGCCACAGAAAATTCCGCCTACGATTCTCTCACGGGCATTTCATATCGCATTTGTCAAAGCTTCACGTGAAGAACTTATCAGATCATTCAGAAGAATTGTCACGGCTGAGAAGATCTCGATTACCGATGAAGCATTAGAACTTCTTGCACAACTATCAGAAGGTGGGTTCCGAGACGGTACCAAGATACTGGAGGAGGCAACATCAGCTGCCGACGGTAAAGAAATTACCGTTAACTTTATCGAGGAAAACTATCAAATAGCGGGCATTACCAAGTATATCGAGAGGATTATCGAATTATTAGTTTCGCGTGATACGAAAGAGCTTTTGACGCTGATTGTTCTTATGGAACGTGAAGGAACGGATCTGCGGTATATTTTGGATCAAGTCATAGCCAAGCTCCATACGTCCTTGCTACAAAAAGCGGGTGTAACCGGAGTCGGTGAGGAGTCTGAGGCGGATATCGGTCTGGATATGTTTGAATTGCGGGAGTTGCTGCTTCTTCTGACACAGGCACTTTCGGACATGAAATCATCTGTTTTAGTACAGCTTCCTTTTGAGTTAGCAGTAATCGAGTGGGGAGTACGGCATGCTGCAGGACACCTGGCAGAACTCGGTGAGAAATCTGCTGAGAACAACGGAGAGGCTGAGGAAGTGGTTTCACTCGCAGGACTCCGTCGGCGGACCGGCAACCTGCAAAAGATCAAAGCCTTGTATGGTGAAGTTAAAGTAGAGGCAAAAAAGAAAGACACAACACCAACAGCGAACGTCAGTGTCCTGGACTTTTCCGCAGAAGGAGAGATTACGCCAGAGTGGCTGAGTGCGTTTTGGACCTCTATCATCCATGACGTGAAGCAACACAATCATACGCTGGCGGGTGTCATGAGAGGATGCATGATCAAAAGCTTTGACCGAAAAAAACTTGTCATAGAGACAGCGTATGCTTTCCATCGTGATAAATTAGATACTGCGGGAACGAAAGATATTATTGAACAGATTTGTCGCAACCTGACTGGAAATCCGGTCTCAGTTACGGTAGAATTGAAAAATACTTGAGCCTTTCCACGCTATCATAAAACTAATGATATGGTACGTGGTAAGTCTCAGAGTCTTACAAGGAGGTGATGATGTATGAATCCATTTGGACAATTAGGTGAATTGAAAAAAATGCGGGATCAGGCGATGCAGATTCAGAAACAGCTGCAAGCTGAAGAAATCACTGTTGAGAAAAAGGGAGTGACTGTCGTCATGACCGGTGACCAGAAGCTGAAAGATCTGGATACTAACGGAAAAAGTGATAACGATATTAAAGATGCAATCAACGAAGCTATAAAGAAATCACAAGAAGTTGCAGCGAAGAAGTTGCAGCAGATGACCGGCGGCCTCGGAGGTCTACTCGGAAAATAACGATTTCACACATCAGAACGAATTCAAAGGAAGTATTTTTATACTTCCTTGTTCTGTTGTCTCATGGTGATTAAGAAAATCCAATCTGAATTATGAAAGTACCGAAAGCTATTCAGCGTGTTATTGAGTCTTTTGAAAAACTACCAGGTGTCGGGCCGAAGTCGGCACAGCGACTGACTTTCTATTTATTGCATGTTCCGCAAAATGAGCTGGATGCCTTTGCTGAAAGTTTGATCAACCTGAAAAAAGATACGACGCTCTGCTCTATTTGTTATAGTGTCGGGGAACAGGATCCTTGTGCGTACTGTTCAGATCCCAAGCGTGAACAAGGTCTTATTTGTGTCGTCGAACAAGCACTTGATGTGCTGGCAGTTGAGAAGAGCGGACACTACCACGGAGTTTACCATGTTCTGCACGGAAAATTAGATCCGCTCAATAATATCGGACCGGATGAAATCTATCTGAGACAGTTGATCGATCGTGTACGAACTTCTCCAACCCAAATTCATGAGATTATCTTGGCGACTAATCCGACGATGGAAGGCGAGGCGACAGCGATGTATTTAAGTAAACAATTAAAAATGATTCGTGAGGATCTAAAAATAACTCGCATCGGACGTGGCCTTCCGGTGGGTGCAGATCTGGAATATGCCGACTCGATTACCCTTAATCGGGCGCTTGAAGGCAGAAGCGACTACTGACCCTCTTTCTACTTTTCCCCGGACCATTTATACTGAAGATACTGCTATGAATTCTTCAAATTTTTTTAATCCTGACGAGGCATTGGAACATGGACAAAGTTTAGTAAAGAAACAGATGTCAGTAACAGTAAATGCTGTGACGAGCCAGGTGAGCGGAACACCTCCGACACAGTCAGATGCGTCATTGTCTGCGGTCAATCAGGATCATATGACGAAAGATTTTCTACGAGATATGTACGGAGTTTCCCCGACTACCCAACAAGCACAACAGCCTACGGGTATTTCTCCGACACAGGCTTCGCAAGAGCAGGTAGGGAGTGATGAACAGGCCCGACTGGCTGAGGCGAGAGCCAAGTTAGAAGAACACAAAAAACAGCATATGGAAACGTATTATAAACCGACATTTGAGAGTCGTCCGCAGCAGGAAGAGCGTGCACAGGAGAAGGTAGAGCGTGAAGAAGCAGAAGAACAGCAAAAACGATGGGAATTGCAGCAGGAAGAAAAGAAAAAAGAAGCTCCGATTGCACTCCGCATGGCTACCAATAAAGCAGAGCAATTCCGTGGAGCTGCCGGATAATACGCTTTCTCCCGGTTAGATTATCCGTCGTACTGTACGCTCGACTGGCTAAGATCAGCTTCCCGTGGTAAAATTCACCTTATGATGAAACTGTTTAATTCCTTAACTCGGGAAATCGAAGCTTTCACACCGCTTCATCCGCCTGTCGTGACTGTGTATGCTTGCGGTCCGACGGTTTATGATTTTGCTCATATTGGAAATTTCCGTACGTATATGACGACTGACCTTTTGGTTCGGACATTGAAACTGAATTCATACCAAGTTACATATGTAATGAATTTGACGGATGTCGGACATCTGACCGGTGACAACCTCGGAGATGCGGATACCGGTGAAGATCGGATGGAGAAATCAGCAAAACGAGAAGGGAAGTCAGCTTGGGAAATAGCGGAATTCTATACGGAGACATTTCTTAAGGATTATGAAGCGCTCAACCTGACGGCACCGCTCAAGTTTGTCAAAGCAACTGATCATATTACAGAGCAGATCCAACTCATCGAGACATTGGAAGAAAAAGGTTTTACCTATACAACCTCAGACGGGGTCTACTTTGATACGACAGCTTTCCCAGATTATGGAACGCTTTCGAATCTGGATCAGATAAAGGAAGGTGCTCGGGTTGAGATAAATCCAGAAAAACGCAGTCCGAGAGATTTCGCACTCTGGAAATTCTCACCGGAAGGTGAGAAGCGACAAATGGAATGGGAGAGTCCTTGGGGTCTTGGATTTCCCGGATGGCATATCGAATGCTCTGCGATGAGTATGAAGTATCTTGGTGAGTCTATTGATATCCATACAGGCGGTATTGACCTGCGTGAGACACATCATCCGAATGAAATAGCGCAGTCAGAAGCTGCAACAGGAAAGACGTTTGTTCAGTACTGGGTTCACGGTGCATTTATGCTCATACAGGGTGAGCGGATGAGTAAAAGTCTGAAAAATAATTATCGGTTGTATGACCTTGAGAACGAAGGGTTCGATGCCTCAGCGCTACGGTATTTGTATTTGCAGACACATTATCGTCAGGAGATGAACTTCACGTTCACCGGTCTTGAGGCGGCACAGAATGCATTACATCATCTCAGACGAGAGGTGCTGACATTTGATGATTATGATGAGGGAGAAATGCTTCAAGGTGCTGCGAAAGAGTATGCGGATCGTTTTACTGATGCGATGAACGATGATCTGAATACGCCACAGGCACTATCTGTCCTGTGGGATATGCTCAAGTCAGGAATTCCTTCCGGACAGAAACTTCGGCTGGTTTATCGCATGGATATGATTCTGGGTTTCTCACTTAAAGAGTATCGTGAATCCGAGTTACGTAAAAAAGCAGTCAAAGTTCCTCAGGAGGTACAAGAACTCGCAGAGGAGCGACATCAGATGAGAAAAGCGAAACAATTCGGTCAAGCCGACCAACTCCGAAATAAAATCTTAAAACTAGGGTACGAAGTGATTGATACAAAAAACGGTTTTGAGATAAAACGGGTATAGCGGTACCTGCCTCTAAATTGTCGTCAGAAAATACGGCTGATTCTCCTGTTTTTTTTGCATGATTGGAAGCGATACGTTGTAGACAGGAATACCTTTTAGCGTCTTTCCCTCAAGTGTCCCGTGATGTGCATGTCCGTGAAAAACCGCGTCGACAGAATAATTGTCGAGCGGCTCTGCTAGGCGGGAAGACCCGAGGAAAGGAAATATCTCCTCACTTTCACCGACTAGTGTGGCACGAATCGGTGAATAATGAAGGGCGACGACTTTTTTCTTCGTTTCGAGGATAGAAAGCTGACTTTCAAGTTTCAGTGTCTCGTTCAATGTTTCCTGAACAAACACTTTCATTGCTTCTTCACCGAAACCTGATTGCATGAACTGCTCATATCCTCCTGCAAATCCTTTGACTCCTGCGAACCCGACACCTTTAATCTCAAACGGTTCTTTATCCAGAAGAACCATTTCTCCTTTGAGAATGTCGGTTATCTCTTTCTGTTTTCCGGCTGCATAGTCATGGTTTCCGAGAACACCGATGACAGGGATTGTACACTGAGCGAGCTGTCGCGATAAACTATCTGCCTCTTCAACGGTTCCGCCATGAGTTAAATCTCCGCAGAGGAGCAGCACATCAGCTTTTTCTGAGATTTCTCTGAACAGATCAGAGTATGGACCCCAGCCGAAACGGCCGACATGAATATCACCGATTGCTGCGATGGTAAATGGTTTATGGTTATTTTCTGGCAACTGATTGCTCCTTTCCTGCGGGCTCAAATCCCCAATCTGTAACATCAATCTCGTATTCTTTTTGTGAGAGGATCATGCCACGTGATATTTTTTTCTTTTGAACTGGTGCATTATAAAACGCTACAGTTCTTTTCGCGAGTTCGTCAGCAACCCATTTCGGAATAGCTTTTTTTTCAGAAGGGTAGACGAACCAATAATTAATGATATAAGCATAGATCAACTGCCAATGATCACCCATCATATGTAGAATGCGTTTACAGTCCATAGTGAAGCCTTTTTTCAGAATAAA
>CAZOHC010000043.1:0-8766 GCA_964579845.1 uncultured Gammaproteobacteria bacterium
TGCCAGTCTGACTTCGGCCCAGTCTGCCAGGCCCTGTGCGACGATATTCTTCGCGAGGAAACGGGCAGCGTATGCACCTGATCTGTCAACTTTCGTCGGATCCTTACCTGAGAAAGCACCGCCACCCACACGGGCATACCCGCCGTAACCGTCAACGACGATTTTCCGCCCTGTCAGCCCGGTATCAGAATGCGGTCCGCCGATATGCCAGACACCGGTACCGTTCACGATCAGATTCTTTTTCTGATATGAAAAACCGTACGTTCTTAGAAGAGGCTTCACAACGTTTGTATACAGATCATCAGTCACTTGTTCGAGCGGAACGGATGCTTCATGCGGCACTGCCAGAACAAGCGATTCGACCGCAACAGGTTCCCCATTTTCATAACGAATCGTTACCTGCGTTTTTCCGTCGGGGCGTAGATACGGCAGTATCTTTTTCTCCCGCACTTCATCAATTCTCTGAGCGAGTCGATGCGCAAGCGTGATGGGAAGCGGCATCAGTTCATCAGTCTCGCGGCAGGCATACCCGAACATCATCCCTTGGTCTCCGGCACCTGCTTCATCAACACCACGGGAAATTTCAGGAGACTGAGCATGAATTTTCAGCGTTATGTCTGCATTATCTGAAAAATGAATCTCAGGTATCGTATACCCGAGACGTCGTATCTGCTCTCTCGCGACGGCTTCATAGTCGATATCTGCGTTCGCCGTCACTTCACCTGCCAGTATACAGGTATTGGTCGTGACCAATGTCTCGACCGCGACCCGCCCGTTTCTGTCCTGAGTGAGGATCGCATCCAGGATGGCATCACTGATCGCGTCACAGATTTTATCCGGATGCCCGCTGCAAACTGATTCTGATGTAAACGTGTGTTTCATGTGAATGTGTCGTTAGACATTAGTCTTTAGTCACTGGCTTTTTCATCTTTTCGATAAATATCACTTGCTAAGGTCTAAAGACCAAAGACTACTGACCATTGCCGGCAGGCAATAAAAAAGCCTCCGTCAAGGAGGCGTCTTCTTTTTGCCTCATTGGCCGCATCTTCCTTTCGGAATGAGCACCGCATCCGCATTCGCGGCTCGGTTGCCGGGGCTTACGCCCGCTCCTGATGTTCTCATTATTAAAACAGAAACCTCCGGCAATAGCAAGCGACTCTGTCTATCGGATAAAAAGACATCTTGAAAAATCTGACAGACTGAATAGCCGGTGTCTCCGATTTACTGAGTATTCTGAGTGTTCTGAAATACCGTCGCGAGACAAAAATTGACGCTTCCTGTATAATGATGTTCTGGTGACAAGCAAAGAGCAATAAGAAAAAAGCAGATCCTTATCACTGCTTTCCTATCACCTCTCACTTCTTATGATCAAACTATTTCTCGATATCGAAACTCTCCCCTGCGATGATGACATGCGTGAGACAGTCATCGAAATCCTGAAGAAGAAACACTCGAATAAAGACAAAGATCCTGAGCAGTTATTTCTCGAAACCGGATTCGACGGCACGTTCGGCCGGATCTGCTGCATCGCCTATGTCAAAGAACTTCGTGACGGAACGATCGAGAAAGCAATCCTCAAAGGATCGGAAGATGAAATTCTCACGGCATTCTGGCAGGCAGCCCGTGATGTCGACCTGTTTATCGGACATAACGTGTTGGATTTTGACTTGCCGTTTATCTATCAACGGACAATGGTGCGAAACATCAGACCGTCTGTAAATCTGAATTTCGCCAGATACCGAAATAACCCGATCTATGACACGATGAAGGAATGGTCCAAATGGGCATATAACGCCGGTCCGAAACTCGATACCCTGGCAAAAGTGTTGAAGCTTCAGACTTCAAAAGATGTCATGGATGGCTCTGAGGTGTGGCAGTATTATCAGGATGGAAAAATAGATGAGATAGGTGCCTACTGTATGAAAGATGTCGTCCTCACGCGACAGGTCTACTATCGCATGAACTTCATGACCGCATCAGACATCCCCGGTATCGAGGCATTGACGACAGTACCGAAACAGCCGGAAGAACAAAGTAGCAAAGAAGCAGTTGAGGAGAACCCGATAAACACCCCAACGAATCACACGTCGCAACAATCGTTCCTCACCGACACCGACGAAATCCCATTCTAACCTTTAGTTCATGTTCTTCATCGCGCGCATGCGACGAGCTTCGACCGGGTCGAGGATTTTCTTCCGGATTCTGATATTCTTCGGTGTGACTTCGACTAACTCATCATCAGCGATAAACTCCAGTGCATCCTCAAGCTGCATGATTTTCGGTGTCTTGAAATATTCAGACACGCCTTCACCTTTTGATCGCATGTTCGAGAGTTGTTTTGCTTTACAGACATTCACACTCAGATCATCATCACGGGCATTCTGGCCGATAACCTGGCCTTTGTAAACAGGAACGCCCGGTCCGACGAAGAGCTGTCCGCGATCCTGGATATTGGTTAATCCATACAGATTCGTCGTTCCTGACTCATGTACGATGAGTGAACCCTGATCACGTTCATGAGTATAGCCGTTATCAACATCAAATTTTTCAAATAACGTATTTAAGATCCCAAGTCCCCGTGTATCAGTCACGAACTCGCTCCGGTAGCCGAACAGTCCTTTGGACGAGATAAGAAATTCCATTGAGACCATCTGATCATTTTTCATGTCCTTCATCTCAGCGTGTCTGGCACCCAGTTTCTGCATAACAACGCCTGAAAATTCTTCCGGCACTTCGATAAATAGCCGCTCGTACGGTGTCAGTGTTTTCCCGTCAACAACTTTATCAATAACTTGTGGCCGTGAAACCTGGAACTCATACCCTTCGCGTCTGAGGCGTTCGATCAGAATCGCCAGATGCAACTCACCCCGTCCTGAGACAATCCATCCGCCGGTCGTTGTATCATCCTCAACCCGAAGCGCCATATCTGTTTCAAGTTCCTTCATCAGTCGATCCCTGATCTGTCGTGAGGTCTTAAACTCACCCTCCTGCCCTGCAAACGGTGAGTCATTCACCGTAAAGGTCATACGAATCGTCGGCTCCTCAATCGCGAGCAGCGGAAGCGCGACCGGATTCTCGACATCTGCTATCGTCTCACCGATCGTGATTTCAGGAATGCCTGATATCGCGACGATATCACCGGCACCGACTTCTGTCGCATCAACCCGATCAAGTCCTTCAAACGTCATAAGCGACGTCAGACGGTGTTTCTTCTGTGATCCGTCACGGGCGATATGCATAATATCCTGTCCTGCTTTCAGTGATCCATTATAGATTCGCCAGATACCGATACGTCCTTTGTGTGAGTCAGAAGCGAGTGTTGTAACAAGCATCTGAAGCGGCTTCGAGCTGTCGACTTTGGGAGCGGGAATTTCTTTGAGGATCAGGTCAAAAAGCGGTGTTATATCAGTCATCTCATCAATATTCTCAGTGTGCCCTGCTTTACCGTTTTTGGCAGATGCATAGATATACGGGAAGTCCGCGATTTCATCATCTGCACCGAGTTCGAGGAATAACTCAAGTGTTTTATCATGGACATAGTGCACACGTGCATCAGGTTTATCGACTTTATTTATAACGACGATAATTTTATGTCCCATCTCCAGTGCTTTTTTCAGGACGAATCTGGTCTGCGGCATCGGTCCTTCTTTCGCATCAACAAGCAGAAGACACCCGTCAGCAAGTTTCAGAACGCGTTCGACCTCACCGCCGAAGTCAGCATGGCCCGGTGTGTCGATAATATTAATCTTTGTGTCCTGATACTTCACCGAAGCATTTTTCGAGAAAATCGTAATGCCACGTTCCTGCTCCAACTCATTGTTATCCATAATGAGGGAATCAGCAGTGTCTTTATGCATTTTCGTCTGTGACTGCGTCAACAGCGAGTCAACGAGCGTCGTTTTTCCGTGGTCGACGTGTGCGATAATAGCGATATTTCTGATACTATTCATAAAAATCCCCGCCTCTTTGCGGGCTATCTATTATAACAGATTTACGCTCAAATTTCCTCATTTCCGGAGTATTTGTACCTATGCTCAGCCATCAAACTCTACGAGATAACACAACTATACTAGTACCGGCATATCTGGTATTTGATATAATGATGACCTATGAAGAAAACAATGAGTGCTGGCGGTGTCGTCATCAATCAAAACGGTGACGTAGCAATCGTTAACCAAAAGCATAAATCCTGGTCACTGCCGAAAGGTCATGTTGAAGAAAACGAAGATATTCTCGAAGCGGCACGACGTGAGGTAAACGAAGAAACAGGACTCTCGGACCTGACGCTTATTAAACCGCTTGGTATTTATGAGCGATACGCGATGGATCACGAGAACAACGATAACAAGCAGGAACTGAAGACACTGCATTTTTTTCTCTTTGAGACTCGGGAAGAAACACTCAGCCCCATGGATGTTGATAATCCTGAAGCGATCTGGGTAAAAAAAGAACAGGTTGAAGACTACCTCACCCATCCTGAAGATAAAAAATTTTTCCGGCAGGTACTGACAGAACTCATACACGACAAAGACTCTCTTGCAGAATAATCATAGAGTCGGTATAATAGCTTCATCTTATGAAGCAAAATATTATTATCGCTGTTTTGATTATTGCGATAATTCTGGTTTTCGGTTATATTCTACAGGGCGCGATGGGAAATCCCATCGGCCAAACGAGCGAGATTACAACAGAAACAGCACAAGCTATGCCGACAGAAGAAGTACAAATTGAAGAATTAGCAGAAGGAACAGGCGACGCTGTCGTTCAGTCCGGTGATACGGTTGTCATGCACTACCGGGGAACACTCGAAGACGGTACACAGTTTGATAGTTCCTATGATCGCGGAGAGCCGTTTACGACACAGATCGGTGTCGGTCGTGTTATTCAGGGCTGGGACGAAGGAGTACCGGGCATGAAAGTCGGCGGAAAAAGAAAACTGACGATTCCATCATCACTCGGCTACGGAGAAGCAGGTGCACCGCCTACAATTCCGCCGAATGCAACCCTCATCTTCGAAGTCGAACTCCTCGAGATACAGTAAGCTTTCCTTTATACTTTATTCGTGCTCCGTTATACTGAAGAATAACCATGATCTACGTCCTGCTTTTTTTCGCAGAGCTTGTACTGCTTTTTTTCCTCTCCCGCATCGTTACCCGTGGAATTTCCTACCTGTTGTATCGAATTACCGGCAGTCAGAAAATTATGGTTACGGTTATGGCGTTTTTTTTCTTTCCCGGGACACTGATTCATGAACTCGCGCATTATATAACCGCACGTCTCCTTTTCGTGCCGGCCGGAAAAATGGAGTTCGTCCCGAAGGTCATCGGATCAGGGGTGAAAATGGGAAGCGTCGCGATCGGACAGACTGATCCTCTGAGGAGGTCACTCATCGGGATGGCACCATTTTTCTGGGGGACAGCGATTATCCTCGGCATTCTCTACGCATTCCAGTCGTTCGGCGGTATAGAAAACATATGGATTACCCTCCTCACCGGATACGTCCTCTTTGAGATCAGTAATACGATGTTTTCAAGTAAAAAAGATATGGAAGGAACCCGTGAATTAATGCTCGCCCTCATCGCAGTTATCCTGCTTTTCTACTTCCTGGGATTTCGTTTTCCGGCAGTCGATCCTGAGACAATTCTGACTGATGATATCATCGGACTTTTCCGAACAGGCAGTATCTTTCTGGCAGTCCCACTAGTAATTGATATCATGCTGATCGGTGTATTAAAGGTTCTTCGGAGTATGCACCACTGAGGTTATTCGAGGCGAACTGCGTCGATGTGTTTGAAATAGCCGCGTACTTCACCTTGGAATTTTTCAGAGAGATTTGCTGAAAACTTTCCGTACTTTCCGCCTTCTGATTTCGAGCAGAGCTCGTCCTCATAGCGTCTGATCACACGGAGCACTTTATTCCCGGTATCATGAAAATCCTCATCAGAGGTGGAGAGTGCATTAAATTCATTAAACAATTCCTGATTTTCCTCAAGCATGGTCAGAAAATGTTTTTTATACTTCACCATAACGTAAAATTACTAAGTACTACTATCTCATGTCTCAGTACGATTATATCTCTTCTTGGGCATTGACTAGGAATTAGTAATGAGAAATGAGAAATTTTCTTTACTCTTCTTCCGGTTCGGGTGGTAAAAATTCCTCACCGCCAGAGTCTTCTTTCTGAGGATATTCACTTGGTTTGAGCCAGTAGACATAGGTACAGCCGGTTGCCTGTTTTTTCTCGCGGTCCCAGCCGGAGGTTGAGCATTTTTTCATCTTCTTCCCAGCTGCGGTCGTGTACAGTACGAGCTTCTCGCCGCACTCAGGACAATCTTCATCAAGCTGCTCTGTCGTCCCGTTAATCCATTCGATGTAATCACACCCTGTTGCTTTCTTCGCTTCACGATCCCAGCCGCCTGTTGAGCATTTTTTCATCTTCTTTCCGAATCTGGTAAATGCCATGACGAGTGGCTCGCCGCACTTCGGACATTTTTCATCCAGCTTCTCCGGTTCCACTTCAAGCCATTTCACATACTCACAGCCAACGTTTTTCTTCTGTTCAGGATCCCAGCTACCCTGACTACAGCGCTGTAGTTTTCGGCCGGTTGCAGTGGTGGTGATCGGTGAAAGCGGTGATCCGCATTTCGGACACATTTCCGGAGTTGTTTGCATTTCTTCTGGCATGAGTTTCTATAGTAATAGTTTTCTCCACCAAGGTCAAGCCTTTGTTAGTATAATGAGGTAAGTATCACGTATACAAGGTCTAACATTATTACTTCAGAAACAGAACCCTTCGCCCTTAATTCCTTATACGTGACCCTTGATACGAGACTAGTATATTTCGTAGCTTTCAAGCAGTTTTTTATTTCCTTCTACTTGGTATGTCAGGAGATCTTTGTAGATGCCTTCTCTTGATGAGAGCGCTTTCGGTGACCCGTAGTCAACGATTTTCCCCTTATTCAATACGATAATTTTATCGACGTTCTGAATTGTCGAGAACCGATGCGCGATAATAATAACCAGTTTATTTTTCATCAGATTCTCCAAGGCTGTCTGGACTTCTTTTTCTGATTTCGCATCCAGACTGCTTGTCGCTTCATCCAGGATCAGAATCGGTGCATTTTTCAGAATAGCCCGTGCGATCTGGATTCGTTGTTTCTGCCCGCCGGATAATCTGACGCCACGTTCACCGACTTCTGAATCAAGTCCTTTCGGAAGTTTCATGACGAATTCATACGCATTCGCAAGCTTCAGCGCTTTGACAACATCAGCTTCTTTTGCACCGGGTGTACCATAGGCGACATTATCACGGATCGTCGATGAGAACAGTTCATTCTCCTGAAAAACCAGTGCGATATTATCCCGGACGACCGTCGTCTCAAGGTCACGATAATTTCTTCCTTTCATGAGAATATCCCCGTGTGTCGGCTCGTAAAATTTCAGGATAAGGTTAATAATCGTCGATTTCCCCGCTCCTGAGTGCCCGACTAAAGCAACACTTTCTTTCTTATCGATAAAAAACGAAACATCATCTAAAACAATGTCTGATGACTCATACCGAAACTGTACATTTTTAAACTCAAGCGTCGGGTCAACCAAGCGTTTTCCGTTTTTAGCTTTATGATAATTCTCAGTCGAGGTCAGTGCCATAACTTCAAAAAATTCCTTCGATCCAGCTTCTGCCATCTGCACCTGAGTGAGAATAAACGACATCGCAAAGAGCGGCAGTCTCGCTTGATTTACTAACTGCAGGATGAGGACCATCTCACCTATTGTCAGCACGCCGATAAAGGTTTCATAAAAGACGAAAAGATTAATCGCAAAGAGAATAATGATCAGCGATAAGCCGCGGAAAAAATCAAAAATATGAAACGTTCTACTCTGTTTCGCATAGATAGCATTTATCTCATCGAGATTTTTCTCAACAGTCGTAAACTCCTGCTTCTCCGAAATAAAGCTTTTCACCAGCCTGATATTACCGATTACCTCAGCGATTCTTCCGCGAGTCAGATCTTCGATACGGTTTTTCTTTACTTCCTCTTTCCCCCATTTCACTGTCGAGTAGTAACTGAGTATTAAGTAAACCGGAAACAGGATGAAGGTGAAAAAAGCTATCGGCAGACTGTAGTAGGCAAGGACGCCCACCGTTAAGATGCTCTGAAGAAATGTCGGGACGATGAAATTCGATGCCGTATTTAAAAACCCATACACTGACTGGATACCGCGAGTCAGTTGGTTCATGATTTTCCCTGAGATTTCTGAATCGAAATATGACTGCGGCAGTGTCAGCACTTTGTCATAGAATTTCTCAGTCAAAAATTTCCGCAATCTTCCCTGGAAGTGGTCACCGATTCGCTCCGTGACAACCGTCCCGACGAGTCCGATAAAATTCAGAACAAATGAAAGCACTATCAAGAAAATAAGCCTGTTTACGTCTCCGCCGTCACCCTGAACCTGCGCGACGATCTCATCAACGATAAATTTCGAAAGCAGCGGTGTGGCAAGTGTCAAAAGCGAGGTAATAATAATGAGGACAGCTAAAATGCCCACGAGATGGTGCAGCGGTTTTGATATTTTAATGATTTGAAAGATATTTTTCATAAAACCACCCTGTATTATACTTGAATTATCACGTAGTTCCTAGTTCTTGGGGTTTAGTTCATCGGGAGTTTCTCCTATGTTCGTTTCCATGATTATGAATAATTTCATTCCTAAGAACTAAGAACTAAGAACTAAGAACTAAGAACTAAGAACTAAGAACTAAGA
>CAZOHC010000044.1:0-8710 GCA_964579845.1 uncultured Gammaproteobacteria bacterium
TAAATCTCCATAAGTATCTTCCTCGTGGCCACCTGGTGCCTTCATGACACCATCAAGAGAGAGAAACGTGAGTAGAATAATCTTTCTCATTTTTATTAATTTTATCATGCTATTTGGAAATTAAAAGATAGTAGTTTTGATATACCTGATCAGTGTGAGAATTTGCCCTGTTACTGACTGAAGCTGCTTATTCATTGTGGGTTTTAGCTATTATTTGTTATTATTGATTCATGAGCACTACTCAAACAAACTCTCAAAAAAGGAGGGTTGCTTCTACCGATGAAGACTGCGATATTGTTGTACACCCAAACGGTATTCGAGAGAAGAAAATAGAGGTTATTGACGGATATACGATTAAATATCATAGTAACGGAAAGACCAGATGGTCAAAAGGTAAAATAATAGATGGTAAAACAGACGGCTACTGGGAGTGGTATCGTCCTGACGGAACATTAAAACGCTCCGGCCATTTTGACATGGGTGAGGCTGTTGGTGAATGGATTACTTATGATCGCAATGGGAAAGCATATAAAGTAACGAATCGATCATAAATTTGACTTTTCATCACTCGTCGATAGAACTTTACATGCTCACCAGGTCCTTCTCTGTTCTTTTGAGTAACACTGCATTTAAAGCGACGATGACCGATGATGCGCTCATCAGAAGTGCTGCCCACTCAGGCCGCAGCATGATACCGTATGCAGGATATAATACGCCGGCAGCGATCGGTATCGCTAATATATTATATCCTGAGGCCCAGAAGAGGTTCTGCTTCATTTTTCGTATTGTTGCCTTACTAAGCTGAATCGCTCTGATAACATCAGCAGGGTCAGATTTCATAAGTACCACATTCGCAGTTTCAATTGCGACATCAGTTCCGGCTCCGATCGCAATACCTATATCAGCCTGAGCGAGCGCCGGTGCATCATTTACCCCGTCTCCAACCATAGCGACAAATTTACCTTCTTCTTGTAATCTCTTCACATAACTCGCTTTATCATACGGCATCACTTCAGAATATACTCTCTGTACTCCTAATTTACGTGCGACGGCTGCTGCTGTTTTATGATTATCTCCGGTTATCATAGCTACTTCGATACCGCGATTTTGTAGCTTTTTCACAGTGTTTTTGGCATTAGCTTTTACCTGATCTGCCGCACCGAAGACTGCTTTTAACTCACCATTTATCGCAAGTAACATAACGGTTTCTCCTCGGCTTAAAAATTTTTGCAGCTTTTCCTCAAGAGGTGTAATATCCACGTTTCTGTCTCGCATTAGCTTGACTGTTCCCACGAGTACCTCGCTTCTTTGTACGATTGCTGATACTCCTAAACCTGTGAGGTTTTTAAATTTTTCTACTTCTTTCGGGATTGTGATCTTTCTTTTTTTTGCTGCCTCGAGTAGGGCACGAGCAAGTGGATGACTTGACTGTGCCTCTGCTGCACCGACATATCGGAGTGCATCTTCTTTACGAAATCCTTTGATCACTGCAATATCGGTAATCATAGGCTTTCCTTCAGTCAGCGTTCCTGTTTTATCAAATACGACTGCCTGTACCTTCGACACATCCTCAAGCGTTGGAGCGTCCTTGATGAGGATATTATGCTTTGCTCCCAGTCCTGTTCCGACTGCAACGACAGTAGGTGTTGCTAACCCAAGTGCATCAGGACATGCGATTACGATAGCTGAAATCGCAAACGTCAGTGCCGCGACAAACGGTTGTCCCGCAAAAAAATACCAGACAGTAAACGTCAGAAGCCCGCTCCCTACAGCTAGAATTACCAAATAACCTGCGAATCTGTCAGCTAATCTTTGTCCCGGAGCTTTCGAATTCTGTGCAGTTTCCACCATTCTCGCAATCTGTGCCAATGACGTCTCTTCTCCTACTTTGGTAGCTAGAAATTGTACGGATCCTGATTGATTTATCGATCCGCTGATGACAGGATCTCCTGTTTTTTTCGTAACCGGTAATGATTCGCCTGTCACCATCGACTCATCAATTGCTGTCTCTCCTTTGACAATAACGCCGTCGACCGGTACTTTATCCCCCGGTTTTAAAATCAAAATATCTCCTGTATGTACATCAGCAGTTGGAATGAGTACTTCGTGTCCACTCTTTACGATACGTGCTTGTGGCGGAACAAGATTATATAATGTTTCTAACGAATCCGTAGTACCTCGTCTGGATTTCATTTCCATCCAATGTCCGAACAAGACGAACGTAATGAGCATGGCAGCTGCTTCATAAAATGTCTCATTACTTCCCAAAAGTGTGAGAATGAAGCTTGAAACATACGCTGCCGTAATACCAACGGCAATAAGTACAGACATTCCGAGTTTGCGGGATTTCAATTCATAGAAGGCCGAATAGAGAAATATCCACCCGCCATAGAAAAAAACAGGTGTAGTTAAGAGGAAAAGAAGCCATGGTTTTGGGAGTGGGGAGGGGAGATTCCAACCGAACAACATTTCACCCATTGAGTATGCAAGGATCGGTATGGTAAATAGTAAAGAAAAGAAGAACTTATTTCGAATATCTTCCTCCATTAATTTCGCCATTTCCCGGCCGGACTTGCCCGTATGATCCATTCCCATCGTCATGGTCATACCCATGATAAATTTCTCCCAGAATGACATCTCACGAATCGGCTTCGTGTGCGCGTGATGTACTTCGTGAACGTGGAGCGTACTTTGCCTGTCAGATCGTACTCTGACGAGTGCCATCTTACAGTGTGGACATCGGCCTGACTTCTCCTGTTTGACCTGAGGATGCATTGGACATGTGTACATAAATTTCCTTACTTATTGATTCGTTTAAATAGAGAAACTAATTCGCCTACTGCTTTCTCTTCTTCGGATTTAAACTGGTCGGTAATGTGTGTTGTGAGGTGCCTCTCAAATAGCACAGAGTCTAAACTTTTAAGAGACTTTTGAATAGCCAGACTTTGATTGAGAAGATCCATGCAGTATTCATCATTATCGATCATCCGCTGGAGGCCGCCTAACTGTCCTTTGATAATATTAATTCTTTTCTTCGCTGCGACTTTTCCATCTTCGTATCGTGACTTCATATCTCTTTTATATACCCCAAGGGGGTATATGTCAAACGTGACACAACGGTTTGCTTTCATAGTTTGATATGGTAAGATTGTTCAACGAATGGTGAAAGATACTATTAATAATGCGCTCGTTAAGGTGACGATCGGTTTTTTGCTTTTGTCTATCGGACTTTATGCTGCTGAATCCTTTATGTATTATGGTTTTTTAGCAAAGTATCTACTTTTTTATCCGGAGGTTATTGCTGTTTCGACAGGATTTTTTCTTATCATAACCCGTATAAAAGGGATTTTCCCGACAAAAGTCATACTATTTTGCATAGTTTCAGCAATTATCTGTCTCATATGTGCTTCCGTATTCGGATTTATAAATCAGAATACTCATCCGAATTTTATTTTTAGTCGTATCAGTATTCACCCTGAATTGCTTGGAAGATTAGGACTGATTCTTTCCGGGTTTTCGTTACTTTCTGCCTCCCTACGGTTTATTCGTGGAAATATGACATTTCTTCTTCTGATTTTTCCTTTCTGGCTTCTTGCTGCTGTAACTGTTTTTTGGCTTTATTATCCCGAGATTTATGACTTCTTTAAAATTGAAGATTCCGGGATAGAGTACTTTACCTTTTTTGCATACATCATGACAAGTATTTTCGGTGTATTAGGACTCAAAGCTTTCAGAAAGCGAGCAGCAGGAAGCGCTGGTGTCAAGACACTCGGTACTATTGTGTATAGTATGATTATTATCGGGGCATTTTTTGTTGCCGGTGAAGAAGTCTCATGGGGACAACGATTTATCGGTTTTGAGACACCTCCGGATATCAAGGCGGTCAATGACCAAAATGAATTTAATCTTCATAACACACCACAATTTATGGAGAAGATTTATTACATGTATGTAATCATTACTCTCATTGCCCTGACGGGAAAGACTTTGCTCAATTTTCTTATATCTGTCTTTAAAAATCAGCAGCTACTTAAAACACTACGCTTTTTCACACCAAGAGCAGAGCTTTCAGGTTTCTTTATTGTCGTGTTGTTCTTTGCACTTTCAAGACTTATTGACTTCATTCCTGAGTATCCGAACTATCCTGAGGAGACAATCGAGTTTATTTTAGGATTGGGAATTATGATTCACTGTTATGAACTCATGAAAAGACTGAAGAATGATACTCTATCTGCTATCTTAAATGAGTAGACAGAGTCAGGAGTTCTCTTGTTTCCCTTTTTGCCAAGGCCACTTTCCTTCAACTTCCATATCAAAGGTAATACTGAGGAACGTTCTCACCAGTACGATCAGCGCGAGGATGGCAACTGCATCAAAGCTAGGTGTTCCGGTGATTGAACGGATGACATCGCCTGCGACTAAAAACTCAAGCCCTAGTAAGATACTTCGCCCTAAATTTTGTCTGAATGACGTGTACAGTCGGTGAGGTTTTGTATTACCGAAGAACTGGAAGATAACATGAATTGTTGAGAATATCGCACCGGCTACGATAATAATAACCCCGATCATGTCAATCCATTCACTGACATTTCGGGCAAATGTTGTCATTACTTCATCCATAGATTAAGCTTCTCAATTTTATGAATCTATTGTCAAGTTTTTTCTCAAATACGATGTCTCTATAAATTGTCTCGTCATCAATGTTATACTTGGGGTACTTCTATGAAGACGTCTGTACTGCTGCTTATTGTTATCATAAGTGTTCTCGCGCTGGGAACCGTATATTTTTTTATACAGAATCGTTCATTCGTCAATTCTCATCCTGAGAATGACAGATCCACTGCTATTTCTACCACGATACAAGGTAGAGCTACGGACATTGATGTGTCTGATCGATGTCAACAACAGCAGCTACAAGGAACTGTCAGCTTCAGTCCTGGTGCAGGAAATGTCTATGGAGCTATAGAACTGAAGAATATATCAGATACAACCTGTATCATCTCTGCTAAAAGCGGTATTATTGTCAGCTATCCACAAAGCATTACGAATATATCTCTTCAGCAGGTCGGAGAAACGAGTAATCACGAATTTACTCTGGCACCTGGCAGTTCCATTTACTCACAAATCCATTACCCGAACGGACCGCAGTGTGGAAGCGGAATACGATCGTCGACAATAACTATTCAATACCCGCTTACTGCTGATACATCGGTTACGTTTACAGACAGTCGCGGAGGAAAAACGGTAGATATTTCGGTATGTGAAGACCCTTCAGAAAATACTGAGATACGAATTTGGCGTTTCTCTGATCAGTCGATAACTTCTTAAATCAATACGTGTAGTATAATCTTCGATATGACCGGAGACACCCTCTCAGAGTATTTCGAGAAAGCAAAGCAACACCAAAGACTCCATCGGTGCGGAGGAGTACCGTACGAACACGGCGAAATTCTGGCAACTCTGGTTGCAGCCACTGGTGCGAAAAAACTTCTGGAAGTTGGGACAGGTATCGGATATTCTACAGTCTGTTTGTTAAATGGCAATGATTCAGCAGTAATTACAACTATTGATAAAGATCAGGGTCATATGGCATTAGCGAGAGAATTTTGGGAGAAATTCGGCGTGAGTCATAGAGTTATTTCGTATGAAGAAAAAGCTGAGTCAGTGTTTGAGCAACTGACCGATAATTTTGACTTGATATTTTATGATGGATTTATTCCTCAAAACAAACTGCTCATATCATTCAATCGCATTTTGAAAAAACGAGGTATGCTGGTTACGGCGAATTTATTTCTTAATGATCCGAATGGTGGTAGGTATCTCCGGACGCTTCAGGATACGAGCCAGTGGATTACCGGAGTCTTTGAGGACACTGCTTTGTCTGTTAAAAATAATTAAGACTCTTCAGCCCTACCAGCAGCTTCAAGTACTTTTAATTTATCTCTGGCAGTTGCAACTTTATTGTATTCGTTCATCAATGAGTTGTTTTTTTGGAGGACGCTCTCAGAATCAGGTTTTGCAAACATCTCTCCCGATGCAATGTTTTGATTATTCATGTCGGAGCGACGTGATCGAATCGTGAGAACCACACAAACAATCGCACTGATGATAAATGCTGCAGCGACAACGAGGAGGAGAGGACTACTGCCTCGTTCCTGTGTATTTATATAGAGATAGATTATATAGCCCCCGAGAAACAAGGAGATGACTCCGGCGCAGAGACCGCCTATGAGTTTTACCATACACGTCATAGAATAATAGAATCACGAGATATTAACAAGTTCCACCTTTCCCTTATAGCGCTTATTGACACCGCTCTCACTATGGATATAAAATGAAGTTTGGCCCAAAAATTATGGATAGAAGAATCTGGACATTATTAGCAATTGTTTTTATCGATTTAGTGGGATTTGGGATCGTAATTCCGATTTTTCCTCTGCTGGTCGAACAAACAGTTGGGAAAAAGCCTGAAGACGCTGCCGTTATCGTCGGTTTATTGATTGCGGTTTATTCGTTATTTCAATTTCTCGGCTCACCTATTTTAGGAAGACTATCAGACAAGTTCGGTAGACGACCGGTATTGTTTATCAGTATGCTGTTTACGGCTCTCTCGTATTTGATTATCTATGTTGACCAGAGCCTGGCTGCAATCGTCGTCGCTCGAATCATAGGGGGGGTCGCAACTTCGAACATATCAGTTGTTCAGGCATATGTCGCTGATATTTCTCAGTCACATGAGCGAACGAAACAACTGGCTCTGCTCGGAGCAGCGTTCGGTCTCGGATTTATCGTCGGGCCGTTTTTAGGAGGAGTCACCGCGTCACTGTATGCATTGAACACGCCGTTTTTAATGACCGGGTTGCTCTCTCTTATCGGCTCGGCAGCTGTATATCTATTCCTGCCGGAGTCGAACAAGGCACTTCAGAAAGATGTTAAAATCGAATTTATTAATCTCAGGGTGATGCGTGAGGTGGTCAGGCCTCGGAATATGTTCTTTCTTATTTTCCTGTTTTTTCTCGCGAACTTCTCACTTTCGCTTGTTATAGGTGTTTTCCCCTTATTCTCCCAGGAGAGATTTGGTTGGGATGAGCAAATGAACGGATATTACTTCATGGCAATCGGAGTTGCTCAGCTCTTTACGCAGACTGTCGGTATTCGCTACTTGTTGACCCGTTTTACCGAGCCGAAAATAGTTAGAATCGGTATGGTTATTTTCGGACTGGCGACGATCGGAATCGGCTTCGGTATCAATCCTATTTTTGTCTTACTTGCAGGAGGACTTTCTGCCGTGGGTTTCGGTTTATTGACTGCCAATATTCAAGCGCTTATCTCATTAGAATCGAAGAGTAATGAACAAGGAATTGTCATGGGGGTTGCTCAATCCTTTGCTTCGTTTGCTCGTGTTCTCGGTCCGATCATCGGAGGCCTCATCGCCAGTTGGCATCTGAATTACCCATATTACTTTTCAGGTATCATGATTTTTCTTGCTCTTTTTTGGGGATATAAACAACTGACACATCTCAAACTCACTGATCACGGTAATGGGTAACCTCTCATCTTTACGAAATCTATTCTTCATTCTTACATTATTCCTGTAATGCCCGACTATAATAAACAGCATACATTCTATGTTGCAACCTGCCCAACCGCAATCAGCCCGACATACAGTTACAATCATCTGTTTCGTGTGTGATAAAGAAGCAGAGTTACAGCTCAAAGCGTGGGAGCTGGAACGTGAGATCATATGTCCGACGTGTCATAAAAAGGAAGCAGTAATCTTATCGATTATCTGATTGCTACCTCGTTGCATCTCAAGCTTGTAACGTTTATTTTTCAAATGAGTGGATAGTCTATTTTCATGCTATACTTATATAGATGAGTGGACTGACGCTATTACTATTTATTCTCTCCTTTATCGGTATCTGGATCGGGGCAGGGATGATTGTCTCCTCAGCAGATAGATTTGCTCGTAAGCTAAAAATATCCGCGTTCTCTTTATCATTTTTTGTTCTCGGTATTCTTACTTCAATTCCTGAATTTTCAGTCGGGATGACAGCACTCGCTGAAGATAAGCCTGAAATTTTTGTCGGAAACTTAATCGGCGGTATACCGGTTATTTTTTTCTTCATCATTCCGCTTTTGGCAATCTTCGGAAATTCTATCCAACTGAGCCATTCTCTTACCAGACGACACCTTCTGTTATCATTTACGGTCATTATTTTTCCTACGCTTACGCTACTGGATGGCACAGTAACACGACTGGAAGGAATATTGGCAGTACTTTCATATTTTGTTCTTTTCTTTCTGATCCAACGAGAAAAAGGGATTCTTGATACAGAGCGGAGCAATGTTCTTGACCTGAAAAAGTATTCTTTTATGGACATTCTTAAAGTGCTTCTCGGGGTGGGTCTTGTTTTTGTATCAAGTCATTTCATTGTTGATGGGACACTCTATATGGCAGAGCTAATGAATGTATCACCGTTTTACATTAGTATTCTCTTTTTAGCTATCGGGACGAACTTGCCTGAATTGTCATTGGCGGTAGGATCCGTCCTCTCGGGAAACAAAGATGTTGCGTTTGGTGATTACATGGGATCAGCTTCTGCAAATACGTGTTTCTTCGGATTGTTTACCATACTCCACGGAGGAGAAGTCATAACTGTGAATAATTTTTATGTTACGTTTATTATTATATTTTTAGGTCTTAGTC
>CAZOHC010000045.1:0-8163 GCA_964579845.1 uncultured Gammaproteobacteria bacterium
ATTATAGGATTTTATAGTTTTATTATAGGACTATATCAAACTATATCACTTCTTCACTTCCCAGCCTCACTTCCCACCTAATTACCTCGTTCCTCCTACCCTGTTTTGTACTTCATCACTCTCCTCTTTCTCTGCCACATTACGCATACGTCGTGCGTGTATCCATCCCGGCTGATCCATTTTATCGTATATTTTGAGGCTACTTGAAGCTAAAAATTGTAATAATACATACATATTACTATAGGATGTTGCCCACAGGAACCCGGCACTGTATATATATTATAGTAAGAGTCACTAGCTTCCCCATTTCGTATAGAGGTTCAGGACGAAAAACACCACGACCCCAACCCATACATACTCCCACATTACTCCCTTAAATAGCCGTCTCTCAAACCACACATGTGAGAGACCGACGATGGTATAGAAAAATCCGGTCAAGAATAATGCGATGACAGTCGGGCTGGTCGGCCAGAACCACAGAAACGCTGCCGTTTCGACCAATGCCAACGTCAGACAGAACGTCCACAGAAGCAGCATACTTGATGACTTTTGAAGCGTATATGTCCAGATAGAGTGATACATCAGAGAAAAGCAGTAGATGAAAATTAACGGAAGAAACGCATAAATCGGTAGATGAAGCGTTAAAACGATATTGGATAAGAAGAAAAACGATATGAGCGTTATGACGAATGAAACGATCCGTGCTCCTGAAAGCAGTTGAATCGTTCTGATTGAAGAAACGGTAAAAATATTCTGACTGAGAAACAGTGAGTACATACCGAACGCATAGAGTCCGGTTAGGAGAAATCGCGCATATAATCGTGCAGGAATCAGAAAGTAGAAGAGTCCGAACGCGAGGGTATAAAAAAACGGCAGAATAAAAATGCTGAACGTAAAATTCTCTTTGATATCTTTACGTATTGCCCAGAAAAGAAAGACATCAGAAAGGAGCGCTAACCCCAAGACGATATACACACCGAATGATTTCCCGAACAGATACTCCGAGATAAAAAGACTGAGTGAGAGCAAGAGTACAGAGATAACAAACTTTTGTCGTTTATCCAGTGCAATGATGAGTGTCCGCTTCGTACTGCCGGCAGGTGCCGGACTGCGTCTGAAAACCGAAGAGGTACCTGGCTGTCTTTTTCTTATATTCATCAGGTCGCTTAATGGGTCAAAAATTCATCAGGAATATCAAAGTTCGCATAGACTTTCTGAACATCATCCAGGTCCTCTATCTTCTCCAGAAACGCCATCGCTTTCTCAGCTGATGTTTGGTCAGTAATCGCAGTCGTCACCGTCGGCTTCCTGATAAGCGCTGCCTCAGACACTGTCAGTGAATCAGCACTCAGTCCATCGCGCACTCTCCCCAAGTCTTCCGGCCTGGTATAGATCACCACTTCTGATCCTGCTTCCTCAACGTCTTCAGCACCATGATCAGCCGCGATAAGGTAGATATCATCAAGTGACAGATCGTTTTTCTTAACGATTATTTGACCTTTTTGTTCGAACTGGTATGAAACAGATCCGGGATTTCCGATCGTGCCGCCGTTTTTTTCAAAGGTACTTTTGACAATCGGTGTCGTACGCTGCTTATTATCCGTTACCGCCTCTACCATCACGCTGAACCCACCGGGACCGAACCCTTCATATAAAACCTCAGCCATATCTCCTGCCTGCTTGCCGACAGCTCGCTGAATCGCCCGGTCGATATTATCTTTGGGCATGTTCGCTCCCCGTGCTGCATCAACTGCGAGCCGAAGCCTCGGATTACCGTTCGGATCGGTAACGCCTCCTCCTTCTCTTACGGCGAGTGTTATCGCCATTGAAAGCTTCGTAAAGAGCTGACCGCGCTTCGCGTCATTCGCACCTTTTTGTCTTTTAATTGTTGACCATTTAGAATGTCCTGACATAATCTTAACGCTTTATTATACCTCGCCTATCTTGACTTTTGCAAATAAACTCAGTACAATTTCATCCAATGCTTTTCCCGTAACGGGATGTACTGCCACATGGAACCATTAAAAACGCAAGCAATCCAAACAGCACTGACCGGAGACTGGAACACCGCTGTCTCCCTGAATCAATCAATTCTGGAAGAGTTTCCCGATGATATTGATACGTTAAATCGGCTGGCATTTGCTTACTCCAGTATCGGTGATATAAAACAAGCGAAATCGTACTACCAAAAAGTCCTCGCGCTTGATGCGCATAATCCTATCGCTCTTCGTAACATGAAACGACTCGTCGGCGCAGGTTCACCCTCCCAAATCCCGGTACAGATGAATAATAGTTTTATCGAAGAACCCGGAAAAACTAAAGTGGTTGAGATCATTAACGTTGCTGAAAAAAAGCTTCTTTCACGACTCCGTGCCGGAGAACGGGTTACGCTTCAGGCAAAACGGATGAAAATATTTGTTTTGGACAGCGAGAAACAATTTCTGGGTATGCTTCCTGATGATATCGGCAGACGCATACTCGATTTCATGAACGGCGGCAATGAATATGAAGCATTTGTGAAAACAATAGATAATCTCAGACTTATTGTTTTTATTAAGGAAACAAAGCGTTCAAGCAAATTTAAAAACCAACCTTCCTTCCCTGCATTTGATAAGTCAAAACTGTCGTTAAATGGGCATCGAACCGGCAGATCCTCTGCAAAATCAGTCAAGCGACTTCAAGAGGCTGATGATGACTCAGATGATAAAGAAGCTTCGGAATCACTCTGAAAAATAACTTTCCCCTTTTTCAACTCATCTTTTGCTGCAGTTACTTTTTCCATTTTACTCAGTTGCTTTAATGATATAATCGCCCAGATCACTGAGATAATTAAGATAACTGCAACGGATAATATGAGAATCATACGTATTAAAACTGATCGGTTCGCTGTGCATCTTCTCCGATCTCAATCAGTATATCAGAGAGCGACTCCCCTTCTCTCTGTTCAGACGGAAACGGTAAAATCTTTTCAAGTTTCTCAACAGTATAGTTTTTCTCACCGTAATAGATAATTTTTGAGACAGGAATTGAGGTATGAGCAGTTGTTACGGAGATCACACTTGCACCGATCGTATTAAGCAACCCTTCAAGCCTTCCGCCCAGACCGCTCACTGAGGTACCGTTGACGATCATGATGGATTTTTTATCGTCTTCAAGACGCGAGTCGATAAAGTACCCTTCGGTTTCGCTCGCGAAGCGTTCAGAATCCGTTGGAAGTGTCAGTGAAGCTGTTTTAATATGTGAAGAAGATAGTGTCCGTGCATAGAGCCATACACGAACAGCATCAAGAAACGAAATGTCATCAGCATCAGGCTGAGCGTAGAGTGAATATGAGGTAAACTCAAGCGGCAATTTCGGTGACTCACTCACGGTTTTTTTGGTAATACTCCCCTCGATCGGAACGAGATACGTCTGCCTTATATCAGGAAGCGAACTCCCTGTAGACATGATGACCTGAGACATGGTCTTTTCCTGTGGGTCAAACGAGTATAAGACGGTCTTTTTCCCATCTGACTGATGAATTGCCATAATAAATCCGCTGGATCCGTCGAATTTACTGTTTTTAACAAGCTGAAACACTCTGAATGAAAGCGAGACAAAAATTATAAGTAAAACAGCAACACAAAACAGGACAAATGTGCGCATGCTGTTTGTCGATGGAACTTCTTTCTCTTTTTTCTCTTTTTTTCCTTTCATAAGGTTATAAAACGCTACCTCATTCCAGGATAAGAAAAAAACGCTCCGTTAGCAAGCTTTATCAGACAATGAAACAGGATTACTGCTCAGCTCTTTTTTTGGAGATTACTTTTGGTGGTGAAAAAACTGGAGCAGTACTGGTAATCATACCGCCACTTTTTTTCTCTTTATCTTTTTTCGGTTTCTTCTTTTCTCCTTTAAAAAATCCACTACTTCCGGCCATAGTATATACACCTCATTTCTATAATATAAACATAGATACTGTCATTATACTACAACAGTATGTTCTTGGAGAAAACCATGCAGTTCATCAGGAAGCGTGCTTTCAAACTGCATCGTATCACCGTTTACCGGGTGGTTAAAAGCGATCTTCGCAGCATGGAGAAAGACACGGGACAGGAATTTTCGATCATCACGTTGTGTTTTTCTCCCGGCATATAAAAAGTCCGCAAAAAGCGGATAGCCCAAATACTTCATGTGCACTCTGATTTGATGAGTTCTTCCTGTTTTTAATTCTATCTCCAGAAGTGAGAGAATCTCTTTTTTCCGAAGATGTCTGCGATATTCCATGACTGAATAGAGGGTTAATGCTTCTTTCCCCCCTGCAACTACCCCGAAACGCATTCTATTCCATTCCTGCCTCCCAATAGGTGCATTCACCTCTCCTGATTCGGGTTTCACTTCTCCGTGAACAAGTGTTATGTAGTGTTTTTTGACAGTTCGTTCTTTAAACTGTGCTTGGAGATTAAAAAATGCGTCTTCATGCTTCGCGACGAGCAGTAATCCAGAAGTTTCTTTATCCAATCGATGCACGATCCCTGATCGATCATAAAATGCATTTCTGTATCCTTCATCAGTCATCACTGTTTTCGGCTCATCAAGCTTCAAGTAGGTGATCAAAAAATCCTGCAATGTTACTTCTCCGCGAGTCGTATCCGCCCGATTGACAATCATACCTGACGGTTTATCAACGACCAGCATCACGTCATCTTCATATATAATTGTGGGTTCCATAGCGCTATTATACACTATAAGTTTATTTGCGTACGCTGAAATACTACTTGAGGCGTCGTATATTCAATTGAGCTCCTTGCTTGAGGTAAAAATATAACGAGATAAAAAAGACCAGACCAAGTATTACGGTTTCCGGAGCATACCAAACTGTCCCGTCAAGGAGTGACTTGACGATTGCAAGTACTGCGGTAAACAATGCGTAGTTCATGAGAAATAAGAGTCCCAGCATGCCGTCTTTCAACTGTCCTTCCAAAAATCTGGGTAGGAGTATTCTGAGAAAAAAGAAAAATAACAAAGCATAATACAGAACAGGCAGCAATGAAAAAATGATCGCATGTTCTCCTCTATCCGCCAGACCGATCAGATATCCTATCGGGAGGACAGAAAGCAGCGCAAATGCGAAAAAATCTAAAAATCTGCCGCGCGGATATTTTTTCTTTTTGGTAATAACCAATAGCGTCAAGACACCACCGATAATACCGCCGGTTAAGGAAAGACCAGGAAAATACGGTATGAGGAAAAACACGAGCGGATTAAGATATGATGTCTCAAAATGAGTGAGCACATAAAAAAATCGGGAGAAAAAGACCGTAAAAAAGAACGTTACAAAGGCAACATTAAAAATATCATCGAGTATGATATTTTTCCTGAGAAAAACAAAATCCTCACGGCTTAAAACATACAACGTAAAAAGAAACAGCATAAATCCGATGAGAAGTGTCACAAGCTCGATTACCATCTGAAGACCACCCTTCCGATACCGATGCATATAATCCCGACACCGATACCGATTAAGACCCTACCTACTCCGACGAGGTCTGATAAACCGCCGACGACGATTAATGGAACGAGTGACAAAAGCCCGATCATCATATTCAAGACGCCGTACATCTTTCCGCGCAGTTCCTCTGAGGTCGCTTCCTGAAGGATTGTATTTGAAGGAACGAAAACAAACGCATTTGCGAGACCAAGCGAGAACGCAAAAAGTGTTAAAAGATCAGAGACGGAAATTGTCAGAAATGACGGCAGAAACGTATTTAATGTAGTGATGATCTCACGTGATGCGATGCGTGATCCATACGGCATGAGAAGAATAGCAATTCCTGAGAGAAATAAGCCGAAGGTAATAATCTTGGATCGTGAGACTTCTGATAACAGACTCGAAAGTAATCCAGCTCCGATGACAACGCCGAGTGCAGCAGGCATGATAAAAATAATCGGAAAATGTTTAATATCGATATGCAAGACTTCATCAGCATAGCCGGGTGCGATTGATGCGATAATGAGTAAAAGAATCTGCGTCATTGCCAGAAAAAATAGTGAATGAAGGATAACCGGTTTTTTCGTAATTAATGCGATAACACTGTGTATCTCACTCCGAATACTCTGTTTTACGCGAATTTTAAGCTTCGGCTTTTTAATTTTCGGTAAGGAAATGAACGAGATAAATAACGCTCCAAGTACGAGTAAGGCAGCAAGTAACAGGATGATCTGGTAGCTCTCAAGATATATTAACGCCGGTCCCGAGAGAATATACGCAAAGAGCATCGAGCCGTAAAGACCTATACTGAACAGTGCATTTGCCGAGTACAACATTTTCGGCGGAACAACAACCGGAATCATCGGTGATTCAGCAGGAATGAAAAACTGTGTGATAAGCGCGACGAGAAATGCGACGGTATAAATAACAGCTAGGTTCGTATCAAAGAGCGCCAGGATAATAAGCAATGCTGCACGGAGAAGGTTTGTTATAAAGAGGACATGTTTTTTGTCCCATCTGTCGACATAGACGCCTGCCAAGAGTCCGAAAAGAATTGCCGGAACGGTAAATGAAATGACTAGCCACGACACAGCGGTATTGGATTTGGTTAAGGAAAAGACGAGAAAAATTAGGAAAAAATTCAATAAATTGACGGAAATCTGAGTGAATATCTCCCCCAGCCATAGCATTGAGAACGAACGGACCTGAAATGCGAGAAGTATTTTTTTCATCGATACTATCGTAGTATACTGGATTCACTCCTCAAAGAGTGATGCTATCCCTGAGCTTTTTCCGTGTAAGCACCCGTTCTGGTATCAATACGGATTTTTTCACCCGTATCAATAAAAAGAGGAACTTTTGTCTGAATTCCGTTTTCAAGCGTAGCATCTTTAAAAACATTCGTCGCCGAATTACCTTTTACTCCCGGTGCGGTCTCAACAACCGTAAAGACCATCTTTGGTGGAAACTGAACACTGAGTGGCTCACCATCGAGTACACTGACGATGAATGATTCTCCTTCTTTCAAATATTTATGGTCAGGAATAACGGATAACGGAACCTGAAGTTGTTCATAGGTCGATGGGTCCATGAAAAACGCCGAGTCATCGTCTTTGTAGAGAAACTGCATATCTCGCTTCGCAACTGAGACGTCATTTATTTTCGCACCGTTGATGTAACTTCTCTCAAGGACTGCTCCTGTCTTCACGTTGCGCACTTTAACTTTAATGTTCGCACTTCCCCGCCCCATTTTTATATGCTCGTAGGATAAAACAAGTAGCAAAGCTCCGTCTTCTTCGTATGTTGTTCCTGCACGTAAATCTGTTACTGAAATCATACTGTCTCCTTCTCCGTTAATAAATTAAGGACTGTTCTCACCCCGAAACCAGTACCACCCTTTGCGTTGATATCAGAACCCTTACTACTGAAGGCAGGTCCTGCGATATCGACGTGGACGAACGGCGTATCCCCGACGAATTCTTCTAAAAACAATCCTGCTGTGATCGCTCCGCCATAGCGGCTGCTTGCGATATTGGCAATGTCTGCAACTGAACTTTTATTCTGTTCTTTGTAATCACGATCCATCGGCATTTCCCAGACCTTCTCCCCTGCATCAAATGCTGCTGCTTTTACTTTCTGTGCCAGATCCTGATTATTCGGAAACAACCCGGCGATATCATCACCAAGTGCGACGACACAGGCACCGGTCAACGTCGCGAAGTCAATAATCTCCGTTGCTTTCTCTTTCACGGCAAATGAGAGACTGTCAGCCATAGTTACTCGACCTTCTGCATCAGTATTTAATACCTCAATCGTCTTCCCGTTCATTGCACGGACAACATCCCCCGGGACGATACTTTTTCCTGAGATCATATTCGGCGTTGCAGCGATGACACCGATGACCGGAAAGTCAGGTTTGACGGTCGCGATGACTGAGAACACTCCGAGAACAGCTGCAGCACCTGACATATCCATCTTCATTTCCTGCATGTAATCACCGGGTTTTACATTAATACCGCCGCTATCAAACGTGATACCCTTCCCGACGAGCGCGAGCTTTCGCTTCGATTTTTTAGAACTTGGTGTATACGAAAGATGAATAAACTTCGGCGGTGTATCAGATGCTCTGGCTATACCCAAGAACGCATGCATACCCAGTTTCTCGGCCTGCTTTGCATCATACACTGTACAAG
>CAZOHC010000046.1:0-7840 GCA_964579845.1 uncultured Gammaproteobacteria bacterium
TGCTGCCTTTTTTCAGAATAAGGTGGTTTACGTCAGGTCCTTCGTACTTGGCACGTCTTTGCCGGTACATTTTTGAAACAAGCATTTCCTCAATAGGCATAATTTTGACAGTACGACCGAGTATTTTTGCTTTTGGCGCTCGGTCTAACCATTCTTGGTCTATCGTATAGTATCCTTGTGGGTCTGCAAAGATAAAGTCAACAAAATTTTCTCCATCATCAGCTTTGGCAATCCAATCAGGTGACTCAAGCCATGTATGAATACCTGCATCTGATAGTACTTTGAGTATTTTTGCAACCGTCTCTTTCGTGCAGAACAGATCGAGATCTTTTGTCTCCCGATACACGCCTGTGTGAATATGAAGTGCATACGCACCTCCTACTACGAAAGGCATCTCATGCTCCTGGAGTACGCTCAGAACTTTTTTATAAAAAGCTGTTGCTTCTTTTGAGGCGGTCACTTCTTTCATTGTGATAGCACCTGAGTTTACCAAGAAATTATAATAACAGCGTAAGAAATCCATACAATTTATGGCAGAGAAAAAGGATGGTATGATAAGAACATGTCACGACTCACCATGAACGCTGTCGATGCCAGACAAAGCCTTGCGTGGGGATCCTTTTTGCAGGGAATAGGGTGGAATGTCGAACGGATTGACGGGGTGTTCCTGTTCGTGCGGATGATCCCATTTCTCAAGCGGACTATTATTAAAATACAGCACCCGAAAGGTCCGCTTCCGCTTGAAAAGATTGAAGCGTTTGCACGGAAACAGAGTGCATTATTCTGTGTTATCGAGCCGCATATTGATGGTTTTTCAACAGATAATTTTATACAAAACGGTTACCAAGTATCACGAATACGTTTCGCTCATTCGGCGACGATTCTGATCGATTTGGAGCAACCGGAGAAACAGCTTCTTCACACATTTTCGGAAAATGCGAGGCGAAATATAAAAAAAGCTAAGGCACAACTTACAGTAAAGATTGTTTCGCTGAAAGTGCCTAAATATATTGATCATATTCGAGAGTTTTACCTGTTATATCAACAGCTCGGAAAAGAAAAGCGTTTTTATGTACCGTCATATGATGAAACAAAGAAAAAAATGGAAGCCTTTCGCAGTTCATCGTATCTATTGTACGCGTATGAGCAGAACAATTCCAAGCCGGTTGCAGTTTTATGGGTGGGTTCAGTTGAGAAAACAATGATATATTTTCATCCCGGTAACACGAAGCGGGGGTATGTCCTGCTTGCGAACTATCTCCTAGTATGGGAAGCGATGAAGCTCGGGAAAAAGATAGGTATGAAAGTTTTTGACTTCGAAACTGCATATGACAGCCGATATGCCCATGAAAATAAAAAGTGGAAGGGCTATACTGAATTTAAAAATAAATTCGGAGGAGAGATGGTACTTTATCCGCCCAGTTTTATAAAGTTTTATCATCCTGTGGCAGAAATTGTTTATAGACTGGGAACGCTTCTTTCGCACTAATCAAAAGTTATGTTTCTGATGACCGTTATACAGCTAAGTATTTTCTTCCTCCTTACCGGGCTTTTTCTGTATGCCAAAAAGAGACTGATTTGGAAAAAACTGAAGAAATATGAATCAGATATATCAGGGAGTATTGTTGTTTCTGAGAAATATAACGGGGAAAAAGTGCTAACCACGAATTCATTCGTGCAAGGTATTTCTGTCGACGATCCTTCGATAAAAAAAAGTTACTGGTATGTGATAGCTGACGAAATTCTGAAGCACTGTCATAATAAAAAAGACGCACGTGTTCTTTTTATCGGACTGGGAGCCAATACCAGTTCACTGCTTGTTCATAAAAAAAATCCATCAATTCATCTGGTTATCGTTGAGATTGACCCTATGATTGTGACTGTAAACAAAGAATTTTTTCAATTGGATACGATGAAAAATGCAGAGATAATCACGGCCGATATCTATTCGCTTCTGACGTCAAAAAAAAGCTCTTGGGAAAATATTTATGATACGATCGTGATCGATACCTTTGATGCAAAGCCACCGTACCTCCTCAAGGGTTCACATGAGCCGGAGTTTTTAAATATCCTGTATACATGGATTAAAAAAGACGGTATGTTTCTTTTTAATGCACCGATAAAAACACAAGGAATTAACGTCAATGAGTTACTCAAATATTTAAAACAGATATTTAAACATGCTAACCACCGGATTATCCATGATCCGCGGGGATTTCACAATCATGTGATCGCGGCATCTGTAAAACATAAGAGATAAAGAATTCTCACGTACCTACTTTACTTACTTCCTGACTCTTGCTAGGATAAAACAACATGAATCGGTTTGTGATGCTTTCGGTCATACTGCTGACGCTACTGATCGGAATCTATGTATTTTCTAACTACGGAACACAGTTACTCAGACAAACCGCAGATGTAGTGACATCAGAGGATGGCGGAGGAATTTTCGATAAACCTCATCCGTTATCAATTGCCTCACTCAGAGCAGGGGAGTACCCGGGAAGTGAAATCACAATAGAAGAAGAACTAGCTCCTGGAAGTAATTATCAGCGCTATCTGACATCCTATCGGTCTGAGGGTCTGAAAATTTATGCGCTCCTTACAGTTCCTAACGGAAGTAAACCTGAGACCGGATGGCCTGTCATTGTCTTTAATCACGGCTATATTCCTCCGGCAGAGTACAGAACGACTGAACGATATATCGCCTATACTGATGCATTTTCCCGAAACGGTTATATTCTTTTCCGGCCGGATTACCGGGGGCATGGCAACTCTGAGGGGAGGGCAGAAGGCGGGTATGGGTCAAATGCGTATACGATTGATGTACTGAACGGGCTATCAAGTATCAGAAATTATGCTGATGCAGATCCTGAAAGAGTCGGGATGTGGGGGCACTCGATGGGTGGCCATATCACACTGCGTTCGATGGTTGTCGATAAAAATATAAAAGCAGGGGTGATCTGGGCAGGCGTTGTTGCCTCATATCCTGACCTTATCTCGAACTGGCGAAGGCGAACAGAGACGACAGTGACGCCGTCTATACCGTCGAACGCCAGAAGGTGGCGTGACCGTCTCCAGGATGAGTTCGGTTCACCTGAGAGTAATCCATCGTTTTGGAACGGCATCTCTGCAAATACGTTTCTTCAGGATATCTCCGGTCCGGTTCAGCTTCACCACGGCACAGCAGACACGTCTGTTCCTGTCTCTTTTTCTCAAAATCTTGAAAAAGAACTACAAGCGAAAGAAAAAGTGGTCGAATATTACGAGTATGAAGCAGATGACCATAACCTCGCTACAAATCTGGGGGTAGCACTAGAACGATCCGTTGCTTTCTTTGATAAATATGTTAAATGATAAGCGTCGAAAAAGGTGGCCGTGTTATTGCAACTTTCATGGTGATTTTATTACACTTATCAGTATATGAGTAATGACGCTTCATCAAGTGATCCGTTACAGCACTCAATTAAAAAACTAGAGTCGTTCGTTAAAGAAACCCGGGATCAGGTAGATGACACACTCTCTACGTTATTGCTCGCTGAGGAGTCAGAAGATCTTGATTCGTTTTTTAGAGCACATCAGAAACCTGAAAATAAAAAAAACAGCCACGAATTTGGTTGAATTAGCCTCAGATGGTATAATATGAGGCTATGAATCGTGTGTTCTACATTATCACTCTCGTCTTCAGTCTTGCTATCGCAGCTGGATCGATCATCTGGTATCAAAACGAGAGCCTGATCTCATCGGATGTGATCACTCCCGGTGGTACCGCTCGCACAACCTCGACGGAGACTCCGACCATAGCTTCTGTTCAAATAGAAACTCCACCTGACTCGTATACGCTTCCGCAGTCAAGGTTTGTCTCGCAATCATTTAATAACTGCGGTCCGGCATCACTATCTATGGTCATGTCCATGTTCGGAACATATATAGACCAGGAAACGCTTGCTGATCGTATGCGGCCGTTTCGTAATCCTCAAGGTGGTATTGACGATAAATCTATTTTTGCCGCAGAGTTCGTTACCTATGCGAAAGAGTATGGCTTTAACGCGCTTGAGCGTCCGAACGGAGATATAGAGCTATTAAAAAAACTAGTTGCAAATGATATTCCCGTGGTTGTGAGGACATGGCTGAACTTGGATGAAGATATCGGCCATTTCCGTATTGTTCGGGGGTATAATGAGACGAACAAGACACTACTTCAGGATGATTCTTATCAGGGGCCGAATCTGACATATTCATACGATGATTTCCTGGCGATGTGGCAGCCGTTTAATTATGGTTACATCTTGGTCTATCCGCCTGAAAAACAGGAGGTAGTGGAAGCTATTCTGGGAGAAGATTTGGATGCTGCGACTGCTTATAGAAAAAGTATTCAGAGGGCGGAAAAGGAACTGACAGAAAATCCTCAAGCGTTTTATCCTCACTTCAATATTGCCACAGCAAATTATTATTTGGGGGAGTACCAACAAGCGATTGATCATTATGAAAAAGCTTTACCGAATCTTCCTGCACGAATGCTCTGGTATCAACTGGAGCCGATTCAGGCTTATCAGAAATTGGGTGAGGATGATGTTGTGTTCCGACTGACGGATCGCATACTGACTAATGGTAATAGAGCGTATTCAGAGCTTTACCAGATGAGAGGAGAGATCTATCGCAAACAAGGCAATACTGACGCTGCCAGGGAAGAATTCGAAAAAGCAGTCTACTATAATAAGAACTTCCAGCCTGCAAAGGACGCATTAATACATCTGTAATTAACACTTGCTAACCCCTTCTCTTCAGGATATAATTTGTTGTTTTGTAAATTTTAGGCGACACATTATATGGACCATCTGCATATTATTGACTGGTCACTTCTCATCGGTGGCTTTCTTATCGTGACGGCACTTCTTCAAATCGTAACACAACGATTTTCATTCCCATACACGATTGCATTACTTTTAGCTGGACTCGTCGCACAGCTCTCCATGGCATCTTTTCATCTGCATCTACCGATTCAACTCTCACCGGATCTTATTTACTTTGTACTCCTTCCGTGTCTTCTCTTTGAAGCAGCGATTCGTATTAATCTCCACCAATTTAAAATTCAGTTTAAAACTATCACATTTCTGGCTACATTCGGATTACTCCTTTCTATTTTTGTTATCGGAGCAGGATTAGCTTTAGCTGCCGGGATACCGTTTGGTGTTGCATTGCTTTTCGGAGCGATCATCTCATCAACTGATCCTATTGCAGTATTAGCGCTTTTTAAATCATTGGGAGCACCGAAAAGACTTGCTCTGGTTGCAGATGGAGAATCTATGTTCAATGACGCGACCGGTGTTATTGCATTTCGGATCATTTCGACATTCGTTGTGGCTGACGCAGCAGTTCGACCTCAAACAGTTTTCCAAGGGCTTGGAAACTTTATCTATGTCTTTCTAGGGAGTATTATTTTGGGCGTTTTCCTTGGTGTGGTTTTTTCATGGATTATTGAAAAAATTAAGAATGACAGAATTCTTGTTACCGCGTTAACAACCGCGCTCGCACTGGGTTCTTTCGCAGGAAGCGAGCATTTTTTTCATCTCTCCGGAGTAATTACTACGGTTCTCTCGGGGATTGTTCTCGGAAATATTAACAGTGGAAAACTGAAAAGTGGAACCATTCACTTTCTTGAAGAGTACTGGGAGTATATCGGTTTTTTGGCACTCTCCGTCGTATTTTTCTTTGCAACGTATAACCTAGATCTAACTTTGTTTACCAGGGAGATACTGATGTTATGTCTTGTGGTGATGGTTGTTCTCATTGCACGATCAGTGTCTGTATATGTTACTTTTTTTCTGAGTAATCATCTTCCATATTTTAAAAATGAGCCGGATATTCCGATGTCGTGGCAACATATTTTGAATTGGGGTGGATTACGTGGTGTTATCCCACTGGTGTTGGTTTATTCACTTCCGGATTCGTTTGAATATAAGGATCTGATGCTCAGGTTTACCTTAGCAACACTTTTATTCACACTTTTTGTTAATGGATTAACTATAAAACCAATGCTCATGAAATTAGGACTTCATTTAAAAAAGAGAGAAGAGGAAATTATTGATGATGAAATGCATATTTTCCAAATTAATGAAAAACGTGAAAAACTCCACGGTTTGTCGATTCGAGAATTTGATCAACAAATTGTTAAGGATATTGACAAAGCATTGCTGGCAGAAGAATCTCGATTTAAAAAACATCTGTTATCACTTTCAGAACCAAAAGAATTTTTGATGAGTTTAAAGCAACAGGCTTTGCAAATAGAGCGTGAGACGATGAAAGCGCTCTATGAGCAAGGACGATTTTCAGAAACAGTATTGTATGAAATGGAATCTGAACTAGATTTGCAACAAGACGCGATTGAATATCCGGAAGTTTATTCCGGACGGGGAATAAAGCGAGGCGGATTTATACATACCCCTTCATATCGGAAAAAGTTGATTAAGTTTTTCAGAGCATTAGCCAGACATCCGATGGTTGGTAAATATTACGGACCTTCAGAGGAAGAGCTAATTAGTGAACGATACAGTTTACTCCGAGCGAGATTATTTACCTCGTATGCTGTATTTGATTATTTAAAACGAGTGGATGTCTTATTTGCGCAAAAAGTGTATAAGAAATCAATTGATGAGGTGAGAGCCATACAGCAATCATATATCGACAAAAACCAGGCAGAAATAGACGATATTAAAAAGTCGTATCCTCAGATTGTTAATAATTACCAGAAGAAAATTATCGAAATATTAATTCGGTAATACTGATTCTTACACCTTTATTATCATATTTCCTTTACTTTTGTGCTGAAGCTTCGTACAATAGAGAGCACATGGATGATACATTCATTACCACAGTTGACCACAATGAAATTCGTTCCTGGGTGGAAAAACATCACGGTAAACCGCAAATTGATAGTTTTTCGTCCGGTGAAGCAGGCCAAAAAATGCTTCGAATCGATTTTCCGGGAGAGCTGGATGACGCGTATCTCGGAGACTCAGATAAACCGCATGATACGAGCTGGGATGCTTTTTTTGCGGAATTCGAGAGCCAGGGCTTGGCATTTATGTACAGCAACAATGTGAACAAGGATGACCCCAGCATGTCCTACCGCTTCGCCCCAAGAGAGAATGCTTCTTAGTCATTAGTCATTAGTCATTAGTCATTAGTCATTAGTCATTAGTCATTAGCAATGTTGAATTTGGATTGATGCTTCATCTGCTATAATGGGGCCGTGAATAAGAAAGCATCTCCCAAGAAACTAAGTACACGAACTATCAAAAAACCTAAACAGCATGTTGCGAGAAAAACTAATCGTACTGTTGATTCTCAGGTAGAGTCACCGCCTGTATTTAGTAAGAAAAAATGGTATTTATTTATCGGTGGTGTAATTTTCTTGTGTCTCATTCTGAACTTCCTGCTATTTCTTTTTTTAACCAGATCTTCTCAAGAACCGCTTCCACAGGAAGCGCCGAAAAAATCGCACTGGTTTATGCTTCATCGGAAATCTGAGAAAGAATATCTTTACTACGGGGTTCCGGGAGATAATGAGAACTCGCAGCTTCTCAAAACTTTTGATGTCAAAGTCGGGATTCCCGGTGAACGTCCGACACCACTGCCGCAGGTAGTGGGAAGAGAGTACTGGGTAATTACTGATGAAATGGAGCAATTTGATAATCCTGAGACCTCCCCGTATTTTTTAACCCTTAATATTCCTGTGTCTGATGAGGAACCCTACGGTCCTGTACCGTATGAAGAGTGTAACGGAGAGCAATGTAACTGGATGCTTCCTGGTGCATTCGGATTGCACGGCATCGCTAGT
>CAZOHC010000047.1:0-3102 GCA_964579845.1 uncultured Gammaproteobacteria bacterium
CCCCACGGAAGCGTAAGAGGTTTAATTTTAAATTTTTAATTTTTAATGTAAAAATAATTATTGAATAATTAATCCAAAAATTCCTTATAACTTTATAACTTTATAAACTCATTCTAAAACTGTACCCATTAACCAAAGCGCAGCTTGTCAGTTCACAGAAGATTTGCTACTATAAACCCTCCGCTATGCTGCCTGATAAACTTGCATTTGTCGACCTTGAGACGACCGGAGCGCGAAGTCAATATGACCGCATTCTTGAAGTCGGCATTGTCCGTGTCGAACAGAATCTCGTGACAAAGACATTTCATTCGCTGCTCAACCCACTGTCACATATCCCCCCCGAAATTGAACGGCTGACCGGTATTACTGCTACTGATATTGCAGACGCACCGGTATTCTCTGAAGTGAAAGATGAAATTCTCAGCCTTTTAGATGGTTGTGTCTTCGTTGCACACAATGTTCGCTTTGACTACGGATTTCTCAAAGGTGAGCTGAAGCGCGAAGGGATAGACTTTACCAGTAAACACTTCTGCACTGTCAGATTATCACGGGAACTTTTCCCCGACCAGAAAAGACATAATCTGGATAGTATTATCGAGAGACACGGCATTCCTTGCGAGAGCAGACACCGGGCATTTGACGATGCGAAAGCAATCGCATCATTCTACGAACTCGCACGTCAACAAGTACCAGCGCCTATTTTCGAGCACGCAGTCACGAAAGCAATGAAAAAACCTTCCGTTCCGCTCCTGCTTGAGAAGAAAGAACTCGAAGAACTTCCGGAACACCCAGGCGTCTATATTTTTTTCGGTGAGAACAATCTTCCGCTTTACATCGGAAAAAGTATTAATATCAAAGAACGTGTGCTCTCTCATTTCGCATCAGATATCAGAAATTCAGTCGAGATGCGTATCAGTCAGCAGATCCAACGCATTGAAACGATAACAACAGCAGGCGAACTCGGAGCGTTATTCCTCGAATCACGTCTCATCAAAGAACGGCTGCCACTATACAATAGGCAGCTTCGACGGAAACAACAACTTGTTGCGTTAACGATCAACACTGATAGTAACGGTTATGAAGTTCTGGGAACAGAGACAGTAGCCGAAATCACACCTGAACGGTTGCATGGATTTTCTCCGCCGAGTGAAGATGCAGGAAAACATCTCCCCCGGATTATCGGATTCTTTAAGAGCATAAAGCAGAGTAAGGATTTTCTGAGTACGATCGCCAGAGACTACGAACTTTGTGAGAAAAAACTCGGCCTTGAGAAAACTGATGCTGCATGTTTCGGTTACAGACTTGATAGATGCAAGGGTGCATGTCTCGGGAAAGAAAAATCGATATTTTATAATGCTAGGCAGCTGCAGGCACTTCATGCTCTTAAAATAAAACCGTGGCCGTTCCCCGGTCCGATCATGATTGAGGAAAAAAACGAATTTGCCGAAAAGTATGAATGTTTTTTCGTTGATAAATGGTGTTTTATGGGAAGTACTGATTCGGTATCATCATGGGAAAACCTCCGAGACAAATCGCTCGTCTTTGATTTGGATATGTATAAGATCTTGCGGCGCCATCTCGCAAAACCGTCAAATATCAGGTCAGTTAAAACAATTCCTAGTGATATGATGCAAAACCTATTCTCCCCTGAACTTGGCGTGACTATTTGGTGAGGATATGGGGTTATTCTTCGACGATGACAGTTCCTGTCACGCTCGGATACTGAGCACTATGATACGTGTATTCTCCTACTTCATTGAATGTTACGCTACCTGACTCTCCCTCTTCGAGCTCACCTGTATTAAAACTGCCGTCATCAGCCAGCGCTGAGTGCGTTACCGTATCGTTGTTCGTCCAGGTGACGGTCGTTCCTTTTTTGACAACCAGAGGATTTTCTGAGTAGCTGAATTCCTGAATCAGGACAGTTTCCTCAAGCACGTTCGTACTGTTCTCTGCTACATCAGCACGCTGTTCTGTGCCGTGGAGTGATCGTAGTGACGTTCCGAAAGAGCCTGACATCAAGAAGATAATCGCGATAACGACGAATCCGCCGCCGAGTACAAGAAGAAAATCATGATGTTCCCAGTGATGGTGCTGACGTTTTGAAGTGCGGGACGGGGTAGCTTTTTTCGTTACTTTCTTTGACTTCTTTGCCATATACTCATCATACAGGAAAGACGCAGTACTTTGTCAAGTCTCAGCCATTACCGAAGTTCATTTCTACGAGGAACAAAAAAAGCAGTTAGTAGTTTACGAGGTAATCGATATTTGCATTCTGTCTGAGATCCTGAAGCCATGTCTGGAATCGCTCACTTAACTTCTGATTTCTGAGCTGCTGCTCAACCATCGTCTTCAGCTCAGTTTCTTCCATTTCCTGAGGGAGTGCGGCACTGTTACTAGCGATGTAATCAGTCACTTCAGCTTCCGTCACGACAATCTCACGGCCTAACAAAATCTCAACGGTCTTCTGCACTCTGACTTGATCCCGCAGACTTTCACGTGTCAGCCCTTGAAGCTCAAGTACTTGATCAAGTGTTTGTCCTTGCTGAGACAGGTTGTCTTCGATTTTTTTGATTTCATCATCTACCTGCTCATCACTAACCTGGACATTCTGTTTGTCTGCTTCCTGGAGTATCAACGATTTTGTAACTAATGAATCAAGCGTTTGCTTACCTGACTGACGTTCAAGTTCAGCGATCAACTCTGTTCTGAGAATCGGTTGCCCGTTCACAGTCGCTGCGATGAAGAAACCGCGTGCAGCATAGAGACCTGCCAGAAGAAGAATCACCGCAAGTGCGATAATAACATGAACTTTTTTCAAACGGAGTGTCGGCATGGAACGGGTAGCCTGATTCGCAGTCTCAGGAAGTTTATCGATGACAGAAGACTGTGGAGTTGTCTGCTGCGTAGCTTGGGTTGTTTTCGTCGGTCTTGTGGTTTTCGTAGCGGACTTTTTCACCGTAGAACCGGATTTTTTTTGTACAGGTGTCGCTTTGGAAGTTGATTTAACAGACTTTCTCGCTTTTTTAACAGCCATGATCAGTTGATTATACCATATCCGCAACCTTTTTCAATAGACAGATGAGGTTCAAGGTACAGATT
>CAZOHC010000047.1:3202-7795 GCA_964579845.1 uncultured Gammaproteobacteria bacterium
GCAGATTGCAGATTGCAGATTGCAGATTGCAGATTGCAGATTGCAGATTGCAGATTGCAGATAAAAGATTATAGTTTAGAATTTAGAGTTTAGAGCTTAGAGTTTTGACATCTGACATCTGACATCTGACATCTGACAAGTTTCTTCTATTCTCCCGGGGATGTTTCCAGTGTAACGCGGATATCCTGTGTATCGCCTCTACCGTTTTCGATTTCCCGCCAGACGCGTACGGTCACCTGATCTCCGACTTGTTTTCCTGAGATTAAATTAGCCAGTGCGCTTGACTCCGAACCTATTTCACGACCGTCGAATGCAACGATAATATCACCTGACTGAATCCCTGCCTTCTCTGCCGGAGAGTTCGAGACAACTTCCTGAACATATGCACCAGCCGGCACATTATTCCGCTCTGCAATCTCCTCTGAGATCATCCGGTACGCGACGCCGAGATATGGCCTGTTAAATCCGCCTGTTTCATTAAAATTTTCTATCGCCTCTTTAATCGTGTTTATGGGAAGCGCGAAGCCGATGTTCTGTGCTGTTGATGAGACAGCGGTATTCACACCGATCACCTGACCGGATGAGTTAAGAAGCGGTCCGCCGCTATTTCCAGGATTTATTGCTGCATCAGTCTGGATAACGTTATCGAGCTGTTCTGTAAATCCCTGGAAATAACTCCCGGCTGTAATACCCCGTCCGATACCTGATATAACACCGGTCGTAACAGTATTCCGGAATTCACCAAGCGCTGTTCCGATCGCGATTGCGAGCTGCCCGACCTGGACTTTTGAAGAATCTCCCATGACCACCGGGTGGAGCCGTTGTCCGCCGGGATTAATTTTTATCAGTGCGATGTCATTATTCGGATCACGATAAATTCTCTCGACAGAAAACTCTCTGTTATCATTGGTTACGACGCTGTAGGTAATTCCGGTGACAGACACAACATGTTTATTCGTGACGATCAGCCCGTCTGAGGTGACGATAAAACCGGAACCGATATCCTGCGGCTCATCTTGCGTTTCTGTTCTCGGCCGAAAAAAGCCGAACGGATCTTCATCAAAAAGACTACGTTGGTTTGACTGAGCTGAGATCGTGACAACAGATGGCCCTACTTCTTTCACAACGTCGATGACAATCGTTTCCTGAGGAAGAAATTCTACTGGATCTGATGAAGTAATCGGAGAATCAGATGGCTTCTCAGCCAAAAAATCACGGAGTTGCGGCGAAGTCTGCATCAATCCATGCCAAATTCCGAGAACTGCCAGAAGAATTATGACAAGGACAATTAGGCGTCGCATGTGCTCATTCTAGCACAAGAGCGCTGAAAATCAACTGAAAAGTGAAGTATAGTATAAAGTATTAAGGGGACCGAACTATAATAATAACATCAGTTATTTTAATAGTTCTTGGATTGCTTTCTCCAGCTGTACGTCATGGGACGGGTTCTTTGTATCTGGCTCGACTTTCACATCAGGCTCCAGTCCGTTTTTATGCACCCATGTCCCGTCAGGTGTTAGCCACTTCGCGACCGTAATATGAATACCTGCACCCTCACCAAGGTCTTCAGCCGTCTGAATGGTACCTTTTCCGAAAGATTTTTCACCGACGAGCGTTCCCCTGTTATGATCCCGCAGTGCACCGGCAACGATCTCACTGGCTGAGGCAGAACCACCGTTTATGAGTACGACGACCGGAACATCCAGTAACAGCCCTTTCCTGTTCACATCCATGTGTACACGATCATTTTTCATATCATCCTGCATAACGATCGTATTTCCTTCCGGCACAAACTCTGAAGCAATAAAGACAGCATCATTCAGGTATCCGCCTGGGTTAAACCTAAGATCCAGCACAACACCTTGAACATTTTTATTTTTTCGTTCAATGTCCAACGTGTTGATTAACTTTAGCCACTCCTGATTCGTATTATCACCAAACTGCGAGAGTCGAACATACATTATCTCTTCACGACTGTTCGGTAGATTGACACCTTCAATAGCGCTAACCGGTTTTATCCAGCCTTCGACACTTTCAACCGTAATCTCATCCCTGGTAATCTTTATCGCCTCAGCCCGCTCTTCTGATTCATGTAAGACTGTCAGTGTGATATCCGTACCTTTCGGTCCACGGATTTTTGAGACAGCTTCCGAAATCGTCATACCCTGTGTCGATTCGTCATTAATACGCAGTATGGTATCACCGATTCTAATCCCGGCTTTTTGCGCAGGACTTCCGTAAAGCGGTTTGACGACCGTGATGGCATTGGAGCGCATACCGAGCTCAGCACCTATGCCCTCGAACTTCCCTGCCAGCCCGTCTTTAAATTCTTCATTTTGCTCAGGCGGGAGGTAGACCGTGTACGGGTCACCCAGGCTATCTACCATCCCTGCGATGGCACCGTTCAGGAGTTTTTGTGAGTCGATAGCACTTTTGTCGTAGTATTCACGCTGGATTTTATCCAATACTACCCACATCGGGGAAAAATCAATGTTCGTTACCGCTGCAGGAGGCTCTTTACTGCTGGCGTGAATAATCGGAATATAATTTTTCCACTGGATATCGATTTTTGTCACCCCGACCAAATACCCGATTAAGAGTGAGATAACGATAATGATAAAAATTCTGATGTTATTGCTTTTCATTCGTGTAATAATACTATACTTTTCTGTTCTCCATCAATGTAGACAGTTTTTCCCTGCCATGTTGTTAGTTTCTGGTAGTCATCTTTTGAAACGACGAGAACAGGAAAACCTTGTTGTTTTTCTTGTAGATACTCCCTATCGTGATCTGCCAGATCAGTGAGAACGATACCTTTGGCTTCCATGCCGATTGTCTTGGTCAGTCCTGCACGGTCGAGCGTCGGTGCCAAGACTATCTTCCCGATGATCTCAGTCGAGAGTGCATGCAGCGGAACAGTGTCATGATCGTCTTTGAGAACGAATAGTTCTGCTTTCGTACTTTCCCCGAGACCGACGTGAGCGATGAGCGCATTCGTCTTCGTCTCGACCACGATTTTCTCATTATCGCATACTGACACAGTACCATCAATAGGAGACGTGATGACTTGGCCATCGTCACCGTCGTTTGTTTCCGGCTCACCGACTTGGATGGTCATATCACCGGTACGCGTCTGATAACTGAGAATTTTTCCCTTCACATGACTGATAACTGTTTGCTTCCCCATACCCAGAAATCCGCTCCTGACGGCAATCACATCACCGGGATTGATTTCTTCTCCGGGATTAATTTGTATGGTTTTCCCGGTTTTTTGAGGAGGTAGGGAGAGCTCTTCGGAGATATTTATTGTAACAGTGTGGTCAGAAACTTTCTTTTTCGCCACGATCTGCTTGGGGGTGACAACGTCACCGACAGAAACGAGCGGGATATATCCGTCAGGAAGAAGAATAGGCAGTGAAGTCATTGTATTAGATGTCAGTCGTCAGATGGATGATATCAGACAAATTCGTATAACATTTTGATCAGTAAAATGTTTCTCGTACTCCTGAAATCTTCTATCTGATCTCTTCTTAGTCTCGTACCAGGAATGGCATGAGCGCCAGGTGTCTCGCGTGTTTAATCGACGTTGAGAGACGTCGCTGGTGCTTCGCGCAGATTCCGCTTCGGATTCTGGCAATAATCTTCCCACGCTCAGAGGTAAATTTCTGCAGCATCGAGACATCGCTGTAATGCGGTGTTTTATTCTCAACACAAAAAGGACACTCTTTCGGTGTTACTATTTTTCTTCTGACAATTTTCTTTCGTTTATTCATATCTTTTTACCTTATAACGATTGCCGCCAAACTACTTTTGCCTTTTAACCTTTTAAAAAGGTATATCTTCCGGTGCGATTTCCTCATCACCTGCTTGTGGTGCTTCTTCTACCGATTTTTTTGTCGTTTTTTTTGCCGGCTGTTCTGCCGGTTGAGCATCAGTCGGTTCATCAGACTGTGAGACCGGTGCTCCCTTACTGTCAAGAAGGATCATATCTTCGATCACGACTTCAGTCCTTGATCGCTGTTGACCTTCCTGACTTGTCCAACTTCTCGTCGAAAGACGACCTTCCACATAGACTTTCCGTCCTTTGGCCAGAAGCTGACTGCACAATTCCCCTAATTTATTCCAGGCAACAATGTTATGAAAATCAGGTTCTTCATGTTTCTCACCGGTATCTGTCGTCCAACTTCTATTTGTCGCAATTCCGAATGTGCACACTGCAGCACCGCTTGGTGTGTAGCGTAACTCAGGATCCCGTGTTAAATTTCCGATTAACTGAACCTTATTTAAACTTCGTGCCATACTCTTTATGCGCTTACTTCGTTCGTATTAATAAATGTCGTAAGATATTGTCATTGTGCAAGAGTTTGCGTTCCAGATCTTGTGGAATACTCGCTTCAGTTTCCAGATTGAGTGCATAGTACACGCCGGCTAACTCTTTCTTTATACGATACGCGAGCGGTTTCTGCCCCATATCTTCTTCTTTGGTGATCTTCATGTCCTTTAATGAGTCCTTTACGGATTCGATAAGCTTCTTGCGCTCAGCATCCGAAAGCGACGGACGAAGTACCAACACTAATTCATACAGTCTCATAT
>CAZOHC010000048.1:0-6790 GCA_964579845.1 uncultured Gammaproteobacteria bacterium
AGACCAAAGACCAAAGACCAAAGACCAAAGACCAAAGACCAAAGACCAAAGACTATTGCGGTTGTTCGGAAGAAGATGCTTCGTTCATGAGCTCCTGGACTTTTTTGACGAGATCCTGAGGTTCGACCTGGTACTTGAGAATGTAGTCGACCGCACCGTTATTTATCGCGTCCTGAACGAGCTCAGTCTGGCCGTAGTTAGAAAGCATCGCGACAGGAATTTTGGTGGTTTCCATGTCTTCTTTGAGCGAGATGAGCACGTCATTTCCTTTCATGTCGGGGAGAATCTGGTCGAGAAGAATAAAATCAGGCTTTTCAGCTTTCGCCATTTCGAGTCCGTTTTTTCCGGTCGTAGCTGAGAGCACGGTAAATCCTTCTTTTTTCAACGTCGTGCCGAAGATCATTGCGAGTGCTTCGTCATCATCTACAAGAAGAATTTTCATATCATTTATCATCCGGAGCCTTGCGTATTGCCTGTAATAAGCAACTCGTCCGGGTGCTGATTAGAAAGTATCAGGAAAATTATAAAAAAGCAAGACCTGATCAACAGTCGCCGTGACCCGGAGGGGTTGCAAGACCTGATCAACAGTCGCCGTGACCCGGAGGGGTTGCAAGACCTGATCAACAGTCTTGGCAATTACAATGATGTATAATGAGGTGAGCTCAGAACACTCGGAATCGGAAATCAGAGCATCGGTGTAATCTGACGATCAGACTTTCTGAATATCTGATTATTCTGAACTTCTGATCCCGATTAAATCGGGACTGAGCTATCTGAGTTTTCTGAAAATTTACTATGAACATCAAGTATCAACTTCAAGAACAAATAAAGAGCGTTATGAAAGACCTCGGGCTTGAGATAGAAACGATCGAGCTGACTCGCCCGACAGTCGCGTCACAAGGTGATCTTTCGACAAATATAGCCTTGATCGCTGCAAAACAGGCAGGGAAGAACCTGCCTGCCGGCAGGCAGGACCCACGGGAACTGGCAGAGCAGATAGTTCAGGGGCTTAGAGCTCAGAGCTCAGAACCAAGAGCAGTTGAAAAAATCGAGGTCGCCGGTCCGGGATTTATTAACTTTTTCCTCTCGAACACATACTACCTTCAGGAACTGAGCAGGATGCTTGGTGCGTTACACGAAGATGTCCGGACATCGTATTCAGTAAAGAACGTCATGGTTGAATTCACAGACCCGAATCCGTTTAAAGAGTTCCACATCGGTCATCTGTACAGTAATACAGTCGGTGAGGCAATCAGTCGATTACTCGAAGCAGGAGGCGCTGAAGTAAAGCGTGCGAACTATCAAGGCGATGTCGGCTTGCACGTCGCCAAGGCGATCTGGGGGATGATTGAGAAATTGCGAATTGAGCATTGCGAATTGCGAGCTTTGGAAGGGAAATCTATCGAGGAGCGGGCGAAATGGCTTGGGGAAGCTTATGCGCTCGGTGCCTCAGCGTATGAGGAAGATGGACAGGCGAAGCAGGAAATTATTGCGATCAATAAAGAGGTATACGCTGTCGTTGCATCTCCTCCTGTCATTCTGAACGATAGTGAAGAATCTCGAGATCCTTCGGCTTCGCCTCAGGATGACAAAATGAAGCCTCAGGATGACAGTGTGGGTGTTCAGGGTGACAAGACGGAGCTTCAGGATGATGAAAAAGCTTCTCAGCATGACATTGCTTTGTTGTATCAGAAGGGCAGACAGTGGAGTCTTGATTACTTTGAGACCATGTATGCCAGGCTCGGAACAAAATTCGATTTTTATTATTTTGAGTCGAAGGCAGGTCCTATCGGGCTGGCATTAGTAAAAGAATTCTTAGGAGAGGGTGTTTTTCAGGAGAGCGAAGGTGCGGTTGTTTTTAAAGGCGAGGACTACGGGCTGCATACAAGAGTCTTCATTAACTCCCTGGGGCTTCCGACCTATGAAGCAAAAGAGCTGGGACTTGCAATAACAAAGCACGAAGACTATCCGTTTGATCTGTCTATCTCTATCACCGGGAATGAGATTAATGAATATTTTAAAGTGCTTTTGAAAGTGCTGTCTCTGACAAAGCCTGAAATCGCTGAGAAAACCAAACATATCAGTCACGGCATGGTCAGGCTTCCTGAAGGGAAGATGTCGAGCAGGACAGGGAATGTTCTCACCGGTGAATGGTTACTTGATGAGGCGAAGGCTCGGCTTAAGGACGCGTATCCGGAGATGGATGAGGAGACGCTGGAGATGGTGACGGTCGGGGCGATCAAATGGGCGCTTCTTCGAAGCAGTATCGGCCGTGATATCTCGTTTAACATCGATGAATCTATCTCGTTCGAAGGTGATTCCGGGCCATATATCCAGTACACGTATGCGAGGACGCAGAGTGTCCTGCGGAAAGCAGATGACAGTGGACAGATAACAGCGGACAGCAAAGACGCCAATCCAGCACCACAAGGGCATTTTACTCACCTTGAATCACTTTCATTCGAAACTGAAGAGCTAGCACTTCTGAAACTTCTGGTTCGGTTTGATGAAGTTGTCCACGATGCAGGGACGAACTTCAGTCCGAATACCTTGACAACATATTTATTCGATCTGGCACAAGCATTTAACCACTTTTACCAGAAGCAACGTATTCTCGATCCTGAAGCTGTCATCCTGAGCGAAAGCGAAGGATCTCACGAGAAAGATTCTTCGATAAAATATAAGCATGACGGCCTGAGGAATTTCCGACTCTCCTTAACTGAAGTCACCGGGAACATGCTGCAATCCGGCCTCCACCTCCTCGGCATCAAAGCCCCGGATTCGATGTGATCAGGCATCCATGTCGATTCGGTGCCTCCCTTTTTCATGGAAAAATTATTTCTCCCGATTATATCGGATCGCAATGACGGGGAATTGATCTATTGCTTTGTAATATGTCTCACTTGTTAATCTTTCGATAGCATGGTATTATTTGTTTTTAGTGTATGAAATTCAATAAAACACTCCTCAAAAACGGCCTCCGGGTTATCACCATTCCTATGGCATCCTTCGAATCAGCAACCGCACTCGTCATGGTCGGCGCAGGATCACGCTACGAGACGAAACAGAATAACGGCATCTCACACTTTTTAGAACACATGGCATTTAAAGGGACTGAGAAACGTCCTTCGGCACAGGCAATCTCGTCACTGATCGACGGTATCGGTGGTGAATTTAATGCCTTTACCGGGAAAGAATACACCGGTTATTACGTGAAAGCTGCGAAAAATAACGTCGGGCTGATCCTGGATCTGCTATCTGACATGCTCATGCACTCGAAACTTGATGCAGATGAAATCGAGAAAGAAAAAGGCGTTATTACTGAGGAGATTAACCTCTATGAAGACATGCCGATGCGTAAAATCGGTGATGTCTATGAATCGTTACTGTACGGAGATACGCCGATGGGCTGGGATATCGCAGGGGAGAAGGAGATCATCCATAGTCTGAAGCGGCAAGACTTTGTTGATTACATGAATAGTCTGTACAGTGCTGATAATATTACTGTCGTCGTCGCAGGCGGCATGGATGAAAAGCAAGTCCTCGAAGATATTGAAAAATACTTTTCTTCGATGAAGCAGTTTGATACATATAAGCCAGAGTTAGTGGTAGAAAACCAGGTCAAACCAGAGCTTACTATAAAAGAAAAGAAGACTGAGCAGATCCATATCGCACTCGGTGTTCGTACCGTCGCACTCGATAACCCTGAGAAGTATCCATTGGCTGTTCTCTCATCCATTCTCGGTGGCGGGATGAGTTCGAGACTGTTCTCTGAAGTTCGGGAAAAACGAGGCCTGGCGTACTATGTCAGATCACACCAGGATGAATATGCTGATGTCGGAAGCCTCGTGAGTGTCGCAGGTATCGATCCGAAGCGAGTTGCCGAGGCTGTTGAGGTCATGATGCTTGAGTACCGGAAAGTCTCAGAGGGAAAAATGGGTATTACCAAAGAAGAATTGACGAAAGCCAAAGAATATCTGAAAGGACACCTGGTGCTGGAGCTTGAAGACTCACGAGCAGTTTCGACATTTTATGGACACCAGGAGTTACTCGAACATGAAGTACTCAACCCGGATCAGATCATAAAGAAAATTGACGCGGTCACCGTAGATCAGGTCAATGAAATCGGGAAGAAGTACTTCGTGAACAAAGGTCTGAATTTCGCACTCATCGGTAATTACGAGAATAAAGACCAGATCGAGAAACTGGTCGAGTTTTAATTCTCATCTACTCGGTGAGACGATTCAGAACTCTGTCATCCTGAGTGATAACGAAGGATCTCATCAGGAAAATGTTACACCTCCAAAATGGGCTTCGGATGATAAAAATCCTCAGCAGTAATATCCGGTCTCTGCTATCGTATCCCTACACACCGCTTGATAACAATTGTATGCTTATGCATACTTTTATATACACCCCTGAGGCTGATGGGAAAGCTTTGTGAAAAGTAATTTGTAGGATCTTTGTAAGAGAATGGTGTTCAGAAAACTCAGAAAACTCAGAAAACTCAGAAGACTCAGAAGACTCAGAAGACTCAGAGACTCTGAGTTCCGGAAGAGCCTGAATAATCAGAGAGCCAGACAGTTCTGATATGCTGACTTTCTGATACTCTGATACTCTGATACTCTGATACTCTGACTGACCGAGTCATCTGAGTATTCTGAACATACTCTCTAATTGCTCTCTTGTGCTTTTGGCATCTATTTAGTAAAATCTCTGTGTAGCTATGGAACAGTCAATTGTATTAGTAAAACCAGACGGCGTACAGCGAGGTCTGATCGGTGAGATCATCCACCGCTTTGAGAGAAAAGGACTTCAATTAACAGGTCTGAAGATGATCAACCTCAATGACGAAATTCTCGATGAATGGTACGCACATCACAAAGATAAATCATTCTTCCCGAGCCTTAAAACGTATATGATGTCCTACCCGGTTGTCGCGATGGTCTGGGAAGGCGTTGAAGCTGCGGCCACGATTCGCACCATGATCGGTATCACCAAAGCTCGAGAAGCAGCACCCGGCACGATTAGAGGCGACTTCGGTATGAGCCAGCAGTTTAACCTGATCCACGCATCAGAAAGCGCTGAGGCTGCAAAAGTTGAGGTAGCTTTACTGTTCAAAGATGAAGAACTCTTCCCATGGGATGAAACCCTCCTCGGTCATGTCTACGTTCCGGAAGAACGAGGCTAATTAATTGTAAATTATCAAGTTATCAAATCGGGAATTGTTTACAGCTTCCTAACCTCAGAGCTCCAAAAAACGTTATCGCTAGTCAAACCTTTTAATGCGCTTGCCACGTTCTACGTGGTTAACCTTGTAACTTTTTAACAAATCCCCTTATACCTTATACTTACCCCTTTATACTCTTTTTCATCAGAATGGCTGAAAGGATGAACAGGAGCGTCATGATGAGCTCTGCGATGAGGCAGTACTGGCAGAAAGCTTGTATAACGAAAGCTTGAAGGTAGATGAGTCCCATGCCTGCAAGAAAGGCCAGAGTTGTGATGATGAGCAGGATTCGTCTGAGAAGCAGGGTATTTTTCTGAAGCAGCATGATCGCAATCACCATCACGGTGATGAAGAATCCGACACCGAACAGGGCAATCGGAATAGGTCCTACGTAGGCAAACTGACTCGTCAGGACGCTCTCACAGCCATGTGTTGCCGTGCAAGGAGGGATCTGCCTACTGAACCCCAGAACGGTCAGGTAGGTCGCATCCAGAAAGCCCATAAATCCGAGCAATAAGATACTCAGCGGGAGCTTATGACGGAGAACAGGGGCGAGTGTCTTGTTCGACGTGGTTTGTGGTGACTTCTGTTTCATGGTATGCCCGGCCATTACTGCGAGCCAAGCTCTGATTCTACGAGTGCTTTCAGGTCTTCGTAGGTAGAAGGATTCGTGATGCGTTTGCTATTCATAAAGAACGTCGGCGTGCCTGACACTCCTGCCTGAGCTCCTCCTTCTGCCTGGTTATCGACAAACGTTTTCGCTTCTTCACTGTCCAAATCGGCAGTAAATTGGTCCATATTCAGGTTCAGCTGGCCTGCGTATTGATTGATGAATGAACGTGCATCTGTTGATTCACCCCAGTTAGCCTGCTGTCTGAACAAGGTATCATGCATCTCCCAGAATTTCCCCTGCTGGCCTGCCGCATAACTGGCTTGCGCTGCTAGCTGTGCATTGGCGTGGATCGCATTGAGCGGGAAGTGGCGGTAGACGAATCTGATTCTGTCTTTATATTCATCTTTCAGCCTTGCAACCATCGGGAAATAGTGTCCGCAGGCAGGACATTGGAAATCTCCGTATTCGATAATCGTCACACTCGCATTCTCGCCACCTGATACATTATCGTCAGCTGTTACTGCAGGGAGGTTTTGGTTTACTGTCGTACTAACCTGCGGCTCAGTCGGCTGTGGCTTGCTGAAGGTGTAGATGAGAAAGGCAGTCAGACCGAGAAAGGCAACGAGTCCACCCCAGATACCGAGCTGTTTCCATTTATCACTCTTCTCGGCTTTTTCCATCCGAAGTTCTGCTTCCTGACGTTCTAATTTTCTCTGCTCTTTCAGCTCTTTTTTGGTACGTTTTTCAGCCATGGTATGTCACCAGTATAGCATAGACAGGTCGCTTTTTGTATGCCCCGAGTGAGGGGATTCCCGATGAGATCGGGACTACCTCAACATTTCAGCTTGCACTTGCCAGTCAGGGTGACTGGACTTGAACCAGCGACCTCAGCGTCCCGAACGCTGCGCGCTACCAACTGCGCTACACCCTGTTCATCTGTATTTTAC
>CAZOHC010000049.1:0-875 GCA_964579845.1 uncultured Gammaproteobacteria bacterium
CTTCATTACAGTTAGTAATGCGTGGTTATTTAGTCCATTTTTCACCTGACTTTTTCTTTTTTGACTTGGGACAGCAGCATCATCATGCACCCGGTGTCGGATTATTATATATCTGGATGTTACCGTTTCTGGTAATCGGAATAATTGCATTGCTGCGTGAGAAAAAGCGAATAGCCCTCATCATACTCGGGGTGTGGATACTTGGGCCGCCGATTGCCGCTTCCGTAACGTACCAGATTCCACATGCTCTCAGAGTCGGTGATATGATCATACCGATCGTTATTGTTATCGCTTACGGCTGTTATATCTTTTTTCGATGGCTCGCTTCATATAAGAAAGTCCTCGTGATACCGATTTCAGCAGTGTTTCTCATAGCAGGAGGAATATATCTCCTGTATTTCTTTAATCAATATACAATCCATCTTCCGGAGGAGCGGTCGAGAGATTGGGTATACGGGAGAAAAGAAGCTGTCGAGTTTGCTGAAGCGAATAAAGGAAACTATGAGAAAGTGATTGTCTCAACTTCATTAGAATATCCTCACATTTTCTTCCTCTATTATACTGCATATGACCCGAAACAGTACCTGAGAGAAGGTGGTACGAAGTCAGGAGGGTTCGCTGAAGAAGGCAATACCTTTGGTATCTATGAGTTCCATCGATTCAATTATCTGGAAGATAGTAAAGAGGGGAAGTATCTTTTTATAGGAACTCCCGGTGAATTCCCTGAAGATATAACACCTCTAAAATCTATCAACTACTTGAACGGTGAGAGCGCAATTTATATAGTAGAGAGCGGGGGAAAGTAATTGAGAATAACCGAATTGCGAATTACCGAATTATCGAATTGTGCATTACGATTGATGGATAATGGATAA
>CAZOHC010000049.1:975-5896 GCA_964579845.1 uncultured Gammaproteobacteria bacterium
AGATTTAAGATTTAAGATTTAAGATTTAAGATTTAAGATTTAAGATTTAAGATTTAAGATTTTGGGTACGGTTTGAAAATTTAAAATTTCAAATTTTAAATTCTAGGTTTTATGTTTTTACGTTTTAACGTGACGGCTTACATATATGGACTTTTTTAAAAATCATCGAAATATTTTGCTTGTCGCATGTATTGTACTCATCGCACTCGTGCTGCGATTTTATCAGCTCGGGAATAACCCGATCAGTTTGAACTGGGATGAGGCAGCGTGGGGTTACAATGCATATGCTCTCGGTATTGACGGTCGGGATGAGTTCGGTCGTTTTTTACCCTATGACTATATAGAATCATTCGGTGATTTTAAACCGCCGCTCTATGCTTATGTCAGTATTCTTCCTGTAAAAGTATTCGGTCTTACAGAGTTCGCGACCAGATTCGCCTCTGCATTCTTCGGGGTACTCACGGTGTTTGTAACATATTTTCTGGTTAGAATGATATTCTATACCTCCAAATACAGAGAACAATACGCACTGGTAACGGCAATGCTTCTGGCGATATCTCCTTGGCATATCATGCTTTCAAGAGCTGCGTTCGAAGCGAATCTGGTTACGTTTTTCCTCGTGCTTGGTGTGTGGCTATTTCTCAAGGGTATACGAGGAAACGGCTGGTATATCGTGCTTTCTGTCTTACCCTTCGCTGCGTCTTTTTATACCTTTAACACTGCCCGAATTGTCACGCCGTTAATCGTATTATTGGTTTGTCTATCGTTTATGAAAATACTGTTTCATAAAAAAAGAAAAGAAATAGTAATTGCAGGACTTCTCGGGGTGCTACTGGTCGGTCCGTTAGTACCGTTTCTGCTGTCAGATCAGGCTGCGTTGCGATTTAGGGAAGTAAATATTTTCTCAGATATCTCAGTCATCGAGCGGACGAACCAACAGATTGCAAATGACGACAATGCGTTATGGTCACGTATCCTTCATCATCGTTACCTCGCATTCTCTGTTGAGTATCTCAAACATTACCTGGATCATTTTAATCCCGACTTTTTGTTTATCAGGGGAGATGTGAATCCCAAGTTTTCAACACAAGATGTCGGTCAGTTGTACCTTTTTGAGATACCGTTTTTTATCGCCGGAATTATTCTCCTTTTTCGTAAACGAGAAGGATATTGGTGGATTATTCCACTCTGGTTGATTCTCGGGATTATTCCTGCAGCAACAGCGCGTGAGACACCCCATGCACTGAGGATTGAATCTACTCTGCCGACATTTCAAATATTCTCTGCCATAGGATTAGTATGGTTTTTTATCTTACTAGAAAAACAACACAGACGGATTAGACAGGCATCGCTAAGTATCCTGGCTGTGATCATAGTTCTGAATGTTTTGTACTATCTTCACGGTTACTATACACATTATCCGAGAGAGTATGCGAGTGAATGGCAGTATGGTTATAAAGAAGCTGTTGCCTACATGAATAAAAATTCCGGTTTGTTTGAGGAAATTCAATTTACCGAAGCACTCGGCAGACCGTATATTTTCTATTTATTTCACACGAAAACAGATCCGATGGTCTTTCGTGAACAGGCAGTTGTGAAACGTGACGATTTCGGATTCGTTCGAGTTGAGTCACTCGGCAGCCTCACGTTTCATAAACATGTGAAGCCTGACCTTGGCTCAGAGACGAAAACACTTTATATCACAGTTCCCGGAGAGGTCCCTGACGGAGCAGATGTACTGGAGCAGTTTCTTTTGCCTGACGGTCGTGTGCAACTTGTTGCTTATACTATATAACTATGTTGAAAAAATACGGAATCGTACTATTATTCGGAATTTTGATACTCGCATCAGTGCTTCGGCTCTGGCAGTTGGGGCAGGTTCCTATCTCTCCTGATTGGGATGAAGCAGCGTACGGATATAACGCATATGCTGTCATACAGACAGGAAAGGATGAATTCGGTGAATTTCTTCCGGTCGTTCTCCGGTCATTTGATGACTACAAACCGGCACTTTATCTGTATCTGGTCATTCCTTTCGTCTGGGTGATGGGAGTAACGACTGAGGCCGTAAGACTTCCGTCAGCACTTGCCGGAATAATTACTGTCTATGTGACATATGAGCTGATAAAACTTCTGTTTAAGCGTCATGATATTGCACTGCTGACGGCATTTCTTTTGGCGATATCTCCGTGGCATATTCAGTTCTCACGAATCGCTTTTGAAGCAAATGTCGGTGTTCTCTTGAATATGAGTATGGTCTATTTTTTTCTCCGAGGACTGAAAAATCCGAAACTGCTTTTCCTTTCGCCGACCTTTGCCGCACTGAGTATCTATGTCTATCAAAGCGAGAAAGTCTTTACGCCGTTACTGGCACTGACACTGGTCATTATTTACTATAAAGAGTTGAAGAAAATCTCGTTACAGTACCTCGTATCAGCATTCATTGTCGGTTGTATCGTTATCTTCCCGATGTTATCTTATCTCCTGACAAATGAACAAGCGTTGACCCGTGCTCGTGAGACAAGTATTTTTGCCGATAAAGCAAACCTTACCAGAACAGATACCCGGTTAGATGTAGATGCAAAACATAATAATGTTCTCGGACTTCTGCTTGATAACAGGCGGGTATTTTATTTAACAAAGATTGTTGACGGATACTTAGCACACTATTCTCTGAATTGGTTATTTATTACGGGAGACAACAACGCGAGACATCATGCTCCATCTATGGGGTTGTTATACATCGTCGAGCTGCCGTTTCTGCTCATCGGAATCTACACACTCATATTCTATCGGATTGATCGGAGGGTGAAGTGGTTAGTTTTTCTCTGGTTTCTTCTGGCACCTGTTCCTGCCAGTATTACTAGTGGTGTTCCGCATGCAGTCCGGACGATTAACTTTCTGCCGCTTTTCCAACTCTTCACCGCACTCGGTCTTCTCGCAGTCTGGGAAAGCGCCACACAGAGAAAACATGCGTTCATTCCGGCTTCATACATCAGATCTGTCTTTCTCATCGTGCTGTTCTCGGCTTTTTCTTTGAACGTTTTCTACTATCTCAATCAATATTTTGTGCAGATGAATTATTTTACCTCTCGTGATTGGCAGTACGGGTATGAGGAAATGGTGCCGTATATTCATTCAGTAAGTGATGACTATGACAGCATTATTGTTACGAATAAAGAACCGCTTGATCAGTCATATATATTCTTTCTGTTTTATCTGAAATACAGTCCGAGTGATTATCACCGTGAAGCAGAAAAAAACAGCTCCGGAGGGTTTGCTGAGACACATGCATTCGGGAAATACGAATTTCGTCCGTTCGACTGGGCCAATGAGCCAAAAGATGTGCGGACGCTCTACGTCGGGAGACCGGCAGATTTTCCTGACGGTATTAATGCATTAAAAACAAAACACTATGTAAACGGTGAAGAAGCGATAGTCGTTGTGGAGGGGAGCCAATGAAACTATCAGTAGTGCTCGCGACATTTAATGAGGAGAAAAATATCGGTGATTGTTTGGCATCAGTAAAAGATATAGCTGATGAAATTATTATCGTGGACGGTACATCATCTGATAAAACGGTAGAAATCGCAAAAACATACGGAGCGAAAATAACGGTTACTGATAACCCGCCCATATTTCATATTAATAAACAGAAAGCGCTGGACCAGGCTTCTTTCCCGTGGATCTTGCAGATGGATGCTGATGAACGGGTCAGTAAAGCACTGGCACAGGAAATTAAAAAAGTCATAACGATGACTGATGAAGAACTTCATGACTACCAGAAACAACTGAAAAAGCGTGATTTATTTTTACGCCACCAGGCACTTGTTGAAGCACGAGATGGCAAAATCGGTAACGCTGATACAGATACCTATGCAGCATTTTTTCTTCCCAGGAAAAATTACTTTTTGGGACGATATTTGAAATACGGAGGAGTCTATCCAGACGGTGTTATACGAATCGTACGCAAAGGAAAAGCGCACTTTCCGTGCAAAGATGTTCATGAGCAGATTGCAGTAGACGGAAAAGTAGGGTGGCTCGAGAATGATTTATATCATATTGACTCACCCACGTTTGAAAAATACCTCATGCGTTGGAACCGCTATACGACACTTTTTGCAAAAGAACATAAAGAGCGAAACAGTGGATTCAGCCCTATGACGATACTTAAGGAAATGATTATTTTTCCCATCATGTGGTTTTTTATGACCTATGTCAGGCACAAAGGCTTCCTCGATTCATGGCAGGGACTTGTGTTCTCATTCTTCTCTTCACTCCGATTCCCGGTCTCGTATCTTAAGTATGCCAGGTTAAAGAACTGATATGATTTTGTTGAAAAAACATGTTTTACTTTTGGTTGTATTATTAATAACTTGCCTGGCAGTCGTACTCAGAGTCTACAATGTGTCACTCAATCCGCCCGGACTGTACATCGATGAAGTTTCGATAGGGAATAATGCGTACGCTATATTGAAGTCTGGTGTTGATGAACATGGAGTTTCATATCCTCTCTGGTTTAAAGCATTCGGTGAATATAAACTGCCTGTTTACATATACGCTGTTTCAGGTTTCATGGCATTTCTCGGAAAGTCTGAGATCGCGGTCAGACTTCCCTCAATTATTGCAGGGTCACTCAGTGTTCCTGTCTTATTCGGCATACTCTCACTGTTAGTTGAGAAAGCGAAAGATCCGACGCTACGATTTCTCCCTATCGTCGGGTCATTTTTACTGGCGATAACACCGTGGCATATTCACTTCTCACGGGGAGGATTTGAAGCGACAGTCGCGTTATTTCTTCTTTTGCTCGGAATCTACTGTTACTTATTATTTTTGAACAACCGCACCTGGTATTACCTAACGGGCACGGTTATCTTATCTGCGCTCACCATGTATACATATAACTCATATCGTGTTATAG
>CAZOHC010000050.1:0-5011 GCA_964579845.1 uncultured Gammaproteobacteria bacterium
ACCATGAGTCATTAGGAGAACCGTTCCATGAAGCAGAGATTAGACTTGATGAATTTACGAATGCACTTGAAAACGTAGAATCAGTGTACGCCGAGAAAATAAAATCTCTCTTACCGCTTGAGAGTATTAAACCACTTTCTGTCGCTGTTGATATCGGTGACGGGTCGGGGACAAAGTCGATGAGACTTCTTGAGAAGTTGCTTCCACAGGTAACGTTCACATTAATGAATACACGAGATGTTTATGATGCTGATTCTCCGCATGTTGCCGACCCCTCAGGTGAAAAAAATCTTGAACCGGTTCGGAAGAAAGTTCTAGATGAGCGCCTGGACGGTGGGTTTGCATTCGATAGCGATGCTGATCGCGTCCTCGGAGTGGATGAGTCCGGGAGTTATTTAAACGGTTCAGTACTCGGCAGTGGCATTCTCGAAGCGTTGTTATCAGCCGGTACGCTAGATCAAAATATCGGATATGCTGTTGATTGCGGTGTGTCGTTTCACAATGCGGTCACCCGTCTGAATAACGAAACAAACAGATCATTGAACTCACTATGTCTCCCTGTCGGCAGATCAATCCTCAGACAGATGGTACGAGATGGCAGCGTTGATTTTGCGATCGAAAATGTCGGACATTTTTACCTGAAGGATTTCTTTATGACAGATTCAGGGACCTTTTCACTGGCCATACTACTGCTCTGGATGAGTGAAAACGGACCTCTTTCAGGGCTGAGGAGTAGATACCCCGACGGTGAACGTGATCAAATATTTATTCCTGTTGAGGACATAGCAGAAGGAATGGATCAGAACATTGAAGAAGCGTTACGGCAATTACCCGGTGGAACAGATCTGAGAAAAATTGACGTTGATGGTGTCCGTTATGAGCTTTATAACGGTGAATGGCTTGAAAGCTGGTTTGCGACCAGAAAATCAGGGTATGAACCTATTCAAAAATATTTTTTTGGTTCCCTTGACGACGAATTGTTTGCTAAACTCAGAGCAATTGTCACGAACGAGTTAAAAAATACCCGGGAATCGAATTAATCCTACAAAGACTTCTCCTCATTTTGTGCTACAATCGATTCGCTATGAACCTTGCATTTAGGATGCGACCTACATCTCTTGATACCTTTTTCGGGCAGGAACACCTCGTCGGTCGCGGTAAAATTATCCGGAACATGATAGAAAGTGATCAGCTATTTTCGCTCATTTTCTGGGGCCCGCCGGGTACCGGGAAAACAACACTAGCATCCATTATCGCTAAGGAAACAAATTCAGAATTTTATATGCTGTCAGCGGTGACGACGGGAAAAGAAGACTTACTGAAAATAGTGAATCTGGCAAAGAATAACCAAGCACTCCACAAACGAACGATCCTTTTTATTGACGAAATTCACCGTTGGAATAAGGCACAGCAGGATGTACTGCTTCCTCATGTTGAGAGCGGGTTAATGATTCTGATAGGAGCGACGACAGAAAATCCTTCGTTTGAGGTGAATAATGCGTTGTTATCAAGAAGTCGTGTCTTTGTTCTGGAAGCACTTTCACGAAAAGACCTGAAATCACTTATTAACCAGGCACTGATTGACACACATGTCGGGCTAGGTGAGATGAAAAAAAAGATAAACGATGATGCAGCAGAAACGTTGATCAGACTCTCAGGAGGCGACGCCAGAGTACTACTGAATGCGCTTGAAATTGCTGCACAGATGACAAAATCGAAAAACATTTCTGAGAAAGTCATTATTGAAGTCTTCCAGAACCGCGCAGGAGGTCTCTATGATAAAAAAGCAGATGAACATTACAATACGATCAGTTCATTTATCAAATCCATGCGTGCATCAGATGTCGACGCAGCGTTGTATTATCTGGCGAGGATGGTTGAGGGAGGCGAAGATCCGAAGTTTATCGCAAGACGAATGGTAATCTTCGCTTCAGAAGATATCGGTATGGCACAACCGACAGCACTTGTCGTAGCAAATGAGGTCTTCAGGGCGTGTGAAATAATCGGCTATCCTGAGTGTGCGATAAACCTAGCACATGGAGCGGTTTACTTAGCAAGCGCAAAAAAAGATCGTCGCGCATACGACGCGTATTTTCGTGCACTAGATGATGTTCGGAAGTCTCCGAATGAGCCGATTCCACTTCATCTTCGCAACGCTCCGACGAAACTTATGAACGACCTTGGTTACGTAAAACATTACAACTGGGAAGAAGGCAAGGTCGGGCCGAAAGAAGGGAAGTCTTTACTTCCTGAAAAACTCACAGGGCGGAAGTATTATAAGAAATATTGATTATTCCAGACGGTGAGTCTGATGGAGGCTTTCTACTTTCTTGAGAATACTCTATACTGGTTGTATGAGAAAGGTGTGGTTTAAACGGAAACTGTACGGATGGGGCTGGACACCGGCAACTTGGCAGGGTTGGCTTGTTACTGCTATATTCGCGGGAATTATTTTTTGGCTCGGACGATCATTTGATTCAGAGTCCTCGATACGGGAATCGTTCATGACATTTTTTATCCCGCTCATATTCCTCACTATTCTTTTTATCTATATCGCTTACCGAACAGGTGAAAAACCTTTCTGGCAGTGGGGGAAAAGAAAGGAGGTAAAATAATATTGAAAAATTTCAAAGATAAGTACACCGGTTCAGGATTGATACTCGGTCTAATTCTCGGTGTCATTATCGGAATAATGATGGATAACATTGCGATCGGAATTCCGATCGGTTTAGTATTCGGTATCGCGATCGATAATTTCTATAACACTGAGAAGAAAAAAAAGAGAAAGAGTAAATAACAATAGTGCGTCGTGTTCGTATACTCGGAGACGTGAGTTTTTCCTGTATAGCAACTCTATCGGCTAAGCGACACCTACATAGGAAAACCGTGCTACTTTCTTGCCGTTAATTTCAACCTTCTCCAGAAACATATGCTTCGGACGAATCCAGAATTTACTATTTGGGTTATCATAGAGGCACTCATACACGACATATTCCTCAAGCGTCTCAGAGTGCTTTGCTACTGAAAGCACTCGGTAATAATTTCCAGATTTCTCATGACGATATTTTCCCAGTTTCATGTCCCTAATTATAACAAAACTTTTTTTCATTCTACTTGCCTCTAAATTTTCATAAACATATAATGGGTTGATGAATTCAGATGGTAGCAACATGCGGCATTCACTCCGTTCATTTATGCAAGATGCATCAGTCAAAGATGCAAAAATTGCGTCAAGAACGCTTCGGCGGATTATACAGTTTGCCAAGCCGTATAAGAAACTGCTGATCTATTTTTTTATCCTGATTGTGGTAAATGCCGGTATCGGAGCGGTCGGACCACTCATATTCCGTGAAATTATTAATGAAGGTATTTTGGGTAGGAATGCTCCGCTTGTTATTCAGCTGGCTTTTTTAATCGCCGGGTTGGCAGTCATAGATGCAATCCTTTCCCTTCTTCAACGATACTTATCAGCTCGCATCGGAGAGGGACTCATCTTTGATCTTCGAACAAAAGTTTTCTCTCATATCCAGAAAATGCCGATTGCATTTTTTACCAGGACGCAGACTGGTTCTCTTGTGAGTCGTTTAAACAGCGATGTACAGGGAGCACAGCAGGCTTTTACTAGTGTACTTTCAACTGTTATAGGTAACCTCATAAGTGTCACGCTCGTTCTCGCAGCAATGTTTTTTCTTTCATGGCAATTAACGCTTGTCTCACTTCTTATCCTTCCGGTTTTTGTTTTTCCTGCACGGTGGTTTGGCCGAAGACTTCAGAAAATTACGAAGGAAAGCTATGAGTTAAATGCAGAGATGAATACGACAATGATCGAGCGATTTAATGTCGCAGGAGCACTTTTGACCAAACTATTCGGCAACTATAAGCGGGAAGAAAAAATCTTTCATGAGCGAGCAGGGCGTGTCAGAGATATTGGTGTCAGCCAAGCAATGTATGGGAGGATATTCGCTACGTCACTGATTCTCACTGCCTCACTCGCGACTGCACTGATCTATGGATGGGGAGGAGTACTTGCAGTCGACGGGATACTGAATGTCGGAACAGTAATTGCACTGACTGCTTACCTGAACAGATTATACGGACCCCTCACCGCACTTTCGAATATGAATGTTGAAATTTTGACTGCGCTTGTTTCGTTTGAGCGAGTATTTGAAGTACTGGATCTTCGCCCTATGATTCGTGAGAAACGAAATGCCCGGAAACTGAAGCGCGGTAGAGCGCGCATTACATTTCGGAATGTTTACTTCAGTTATCCGACAGCGAATGAAGTATCGCTTGCTTCACTCGAATCAGTGGCAGTACTTGATCAGACTCCATCACAGGAAGTATTATCTGATATCAGTTTTACAGTCGAACCCGGACAACTCGTCGCTTTGGTCGGACCGTCTGGTGCCGGAAAATCCACAATCACGCAATTAGTTGCCAGATTGTACGATGTGCGACAAGGATCAGTTATGATAAACGGCATCGATATTCGCGATGTATCACTTGACTCACTTCGTGAAAGCATCGGCATCGTCACACAGGAATCACATATGTTCCATGACACGATCCGTAATAATCTTCTCTTCGCGAAGCCGAATGCTACAGAGAATGAAATAATGAATGCACTAAATCAAGCACAGATACTGCCTTTTATCACATCTCTTCCACAAGGACTTGATACGTTAGTTGGGGAGCGAGGATATCGACTATCAGGTGGAGAAAAGCAACGACTTGCGATAGCCAGGCTGTTACTGAAAGCACCTGACATCATTATTCTCGATGAAGCGACAGCTCATCTGGATTCCGAATCAGAGGCAGCAGTACAAAAAGCATTTCAGGTCGCATTAAGCGGTCGAACATCACTTGTCATCGCTCACCGTCTCTCGACGGTCAGAAATGCTGACCAGATTCTCGTTATTGATAAAGGCAGGATTAGGGAGCAAGGAAAACACGCAGAACTACTCAGAAAAAAAGGCCTCTACGCAGAACTCTATAAAACCCAATTCAGAGA
>CAZOHC010000051.1:0-4513 GCA_964579845.1 uncultured Gammaproteobacteria bacterium
GTTCATTGCCACGTTATTTAGCAACAAATAACATCACCAGTTTGATTCCACTCCCAGCATACTTCTTATGTTCGCAATTCACATCTATGTAAATAGAGTAACAGATAAGGCAGGAGTGGAAGGAAAACCGGAAAATATCTCATTATCGTAGTACCCGATACCGGAGGTGTGCTTCATCCCGGTAGGCAGCTGTTTCTATCCGCTCCAACTTTATCTGTTCTCCCAAACCGCCGAACAATGAAATCCCGTCACCGAGTAACACCGGCACTACATGGAGCTGAATTTCATCAACGAGGCCGAGTTTGAGACATTGTCGAGAGATTTTCCCACCCAGGAGACTGACGTTTTTATCACCGGCAGCTTTTTTCGCTGCTTCAACTGCCTGCTGTATATCATCCACCACAAACGTATAGGTTACTCCGTCTTTTTCAATCGGATCATGAGCAGTATGCGTCATAAGGAAGACTGGTACTCCGAGCATACCCCCGTATGGCTCCTCACCATCTTCGATGGTCTGCGTTTTATTCGCACCGCCGACGACAGCACCGATCTGACTGTTAAACTCAGTAACGAGCTTCATATCCTCATCAGTAGCAGTTACATCAGACGTCCAGTCCATGCCGCCATCAGTATCTGCCATAAAACCGTCGAGTGTAACCGTTGCGTGAATAATTACGTTTCCCATTACAAAATATCGTATACGAAAAATACTATGGAAACAATACTGCAACTAATAGTTGACCTGACAGGCCCCATACAATACCATAGGTGCATACCATGGCAAAATCATCTAATTCATCTACATCAAAAATCCTGTTCGGTATCGATTCCTTCGGTGATATTCCGGTGGATGAGAACGGAAAACTGATGACGCATGCTGCCGCTATCCGCCAGGTGGTGACAGAGGCAGTTCTGGCAGACGAGTTGGGTATCGATGTCATCGCACTCGGTGAACATCACCGCGCAGATTTCTCAATCAGTAGTCCTGAAACAGTCCTCGCAGGCATCGCGACGAGAACGAAACGGATTAAACTCGCATCAGGCGTGACTGTGCTCAGTTCAGATGATCCGGTCCGTGTCTTCGAACGCTTCGCAACACTGGATGCACTGTCAAACGGACGGGCACAGATTATCCTCGGTCGCGGCTCGTTTACTGAATCATTTCCGCTCTTCGGCTACGACCTGAAAGACTACGAGATTCTTTTTGAGGAAAAAGTCGAACTCTTTGCTGAAATTCTCAAAGAGAAACCGGTGACCTGGGAAGGAACCATGAGACCCTCACTGAACGATGCTGATATCTACCCCAAAACAGAATCAGGACGTATCCATACCTCAATCGGCGTCGGTGGCTCACCGCAGTCTGTCATACGCGCTGCAAGGTACGGATTTCCGCTGATGCTTGCTGTGATCGGCGGTTCGCCTGACCGATTCGTCCCGTATGTCGAACTTTATCACAAAGCAGCTGCTGAATATGGACACCCAAGTGATGAGATCGGTATACACTCACCGGGTTTTATCGCCGAAACTGATGAAGAGGCGGTACGGATTGCCTGGCCTGCACATAAAATTAACTTCGATCGTATCGGCAGTAGTCGGGGATGGCCACCGATGAAGAAAGACCATTTCGACCGGGAAGTAGACAGCGGATCTCTCTACATCGGGTCTCCTGAGACAGTCGCACGGAAAATGGCAAAAACCATTAAAACACTCGGTGTTAACCGGTTCGATCTGGTCTATGGTGGGGGACCGATGCCTGCTACAGCACGTCTGCACATGATCAAACTCTATGCGGAAAAAGTCATACCTCGAATACGGGAGCTACTCAGTGAATAAGGAAAAACCGACCCTCGGCATTCTGGGAGCCGGGAAAATGGGGACAGTTGTTACGCAGCTCGCACTTCGGGCAGGGTACGACATACTTATCGCCGGTTCCGGCTCACCTGAGAAGATAAAACTCAGTGTTTCCGTACTAACTCCCGGCGCGAAACCTGTGACGGCTGATGAAGCGGCCAAAAACAGTGATATCGTTATCCTCGCCATCCCACTCAGTAAATATACAAACCTACCGGTTGACGCACTCAAGGGCAAGCTGGTGATTGATGCGATGAATTACTGGTGGGAGGTTGACGGAACCATGCCTGATCTTGAGAATGCACCGTCATCCAGTGAGATGATCCAAGCGTTTCTCCCCGATTCACGCGTCGTGAAAGCACTCAGTCACATCGGCTATCATCATCTGCTTGATGATGCCCGGGAACAGGGTGCTCGAGATCGTAAAGGAATCGCTATCGCTGGTGATAATAAAGAAGATACGAAACAGGTAGCAGCACTCGTTTCTGATCTTGGATACGACCCGGTCATAATCGGAGAGCTTTCCAAGGGAAAAGTCCTGGAACCCGGCCATCCACTTTTCGGTGCGAGTGTCGATTCGGAATCAGTCCGTCATCTGGCTATGCAATAAGAAACGTAAGGAGAACATAAACCCGCCACCCCCTGGCGGGTTTCTAAGACAAGAAATGAAACACGCTATGTAGTCTGTTCTCGAATCTTCCGCAGTGCACTTTTTTCTAACTGTCCGACTCGTGCTCTACTGACTCCCATCTCTTTTCCTACCTGATCAAGTGTGGCGATAACACCTTCCCGCATGTATCGTTCAAAAATTACATGTTTTTCATTATCTTGCAATGTGCCGAACGCCTCAGGATTCGACCATAACCGCTCTTGTACTTCTTGGAATCGACGAACCGATGCCTTATGTGTCTTTTCAACAATACTAACTCCATGACGCGAAGCAAGTATGCGGATATTAGCCTCAGAATACCCTGTAACATGAGCGATGTCTTCAACACTTAAACCCTCGATGTGATGCATATGATGCAGTCGAGCAGGTATACTATCCCCGAATACTTCAGACCATCTTTTTTCTGCATACTTCGTAAATACTTTACGCCTATATTCCCGCAGTGATGGGTTTTCATCATAATGTCGTTTGATACTCTCACTTCGTTTTCTATCAGATTCAGGTGTATGAATTTTCGCAGTTATTTCCGCTCTTCTATCAGACCATGCATTGCGGATTGATTGTGATCGTTTCGGGTTAGCTAGCATAGCTGACTCAGTCTTTGATCGTAGCGGTATCGAGGATTTGCGCATCCACCCATAGACTACAGGTGCCCCTACTGCTAATTCTTCGCTTATCTCTATCCCGCTCATACCTTCGTGAACGTATGTTCGGGTTAGATATTCCTCGATATTCTCTCCGATCGTCTCTTCGATCTCCAGCATACGGGGTGATTTTTTGACAATCGGTGCAGGTTCAAATTCATCGCGTGTGTCAGCGGTCTGACCGGAGGGCACATCTTCTGAGGTATCGCTTGAAAAAATTGGTACTTCCGGTACTCCATGGGGAGGAGTCTCAGGGAGGATAGTTAGAACTTCTTTCATCTGTTGACGGGGCCTGAACTTTTCCATACGCGTATTATAGCCTAACGCGTAGAACAAGTAAAAGTCATGTGAATATATGGGGAGAACCTGGGATCATTCACAGGGATACTGCAAGTTATGCCTGTTCAAGGATGTTTCCTCTGACTTTCCGGATGACCTCTATCTCGTCAGTTAGTTGATCCTCGAGAATGTTCGCATATCGAACGGGATTATGAATTTGATAGAGAAATATTTTTTCAGCACCGTACTCATCCTCGAGTGAGATGTTCCCGTAATTAAAAAACTTTCCCCAAAGGGTCTGTTCAGTCCGCAAAATTCGAATATGTTTTAACGGAAACGTAAACTCATATCTAAATATTACCCCTTTTCGATGAACGACTGTTTCAGTCGAGACTTCGTAGTACTCGTTGAGCCACTGAAGAACGAGATACAACGTCATGAGCATTTTTACCAAAACAAAAAATACATATACGGGAATACTCAGATATGGGAGTGTAATGCCCATGGTAGTCAGAAAATCCGAAAGAGCAACCGAGAAAAACAGTATGACTGCACTCGCTGCGATAGCTTCAAGCAGCAGGAGTTTGATGAGTAAAAAAGCAATACTCGTTCTGATGTTGACATGAGAGATACGGATAGGATTATCTGCCTTCTTCGTCATAGGTGTCATATCGTGCGCAGAATCTTTTCCATCGCACGTCCTTTGGCCAGCTCATCGATCAATTTATCCAGATACCGTATCTCCTGCATCAGAGGCTCGTCAATATCCTCGACCCTGACGCCGCAGATGATACCGGTAATTTGTTTTCTGGAAGGATTCATCTCCGGTGCTTCACGAAAAAACGTCTCGAAGTCTGTCTCCTTTATCAATATCTGCTCCAGATCGACCTGACTATATCCTGTCAGCCACCTGATAATCTCATCAACTTCGTCTTTCGTCCGACCTTTGCGCTCTGCTTTGGCGATATAATGAGGATAAACGCTCGCAAAACTCATCGTGTAGATCCGGTGTTTTTTCGGAGAAGTATTTTGATTCATATTTTTATTCTACCATGACTTTGCTTTATGT
>CAZOHC010000052.1:0-4269 GCA_964579845.1 uncultured Gammaproteobacteria bacterium
TGAATGATTAAACCCAGCACCGGATCGACCAGGCCGAGTTCCTGAAAGAAGAATAAACAGGCAGATAACAACAGGAACAATCATCTTCGGAAGCCGTTTCAGCCAGTAGAAAAGTGCCAAAGTAGTATAGAAAGCACCGAAAATATAATAAGTAAAAAGAAATTGTGACGTATTCGCTCCACCGGTACTCTGAAGAAAAAACATACCCGGTATAAATGAAAACACTGCGCCGGAGAGTAAAAAGATATGAAGCTCTCTCGGAAACAATCCTAAAGACTTCCGGTTCTGTACGAATCCGAGGAGAAAGACACCGAAAAGACTGAACAAATAGACCGCTCCGAACAAGAGCTCGATAAGTGTGACACGAAGAATGTTCGAATGAGACTGATAGACTTGTTTGGCCAGCACAAAATTCAATAATCCCAATTCAGGCTTGACCGCAAAATCATTTATCCTCCAGAGACCGCTGAAGAACAATCCTCCTGCTTGCGTATTCACGGGGAGATACAGCGTCAGGGCGGTAAGCCCCGCACAGAGAACAGGAAGCATCCGTGCTCTTTCATTTCTGAAAAAATAATAGAGGCTGACACATCCCAGTCCGGTGAGTGTGAAGAATCCAAGATATATTTTAAACCCGACCAAACTCCCGAAGAAAAGACCGAGGAGTATGCCTATCAAAAGACGGGGGTGCTTTATCCAATGGAGGAATAGCCCGATACCACCGAAGAGAATAACCATCGCATATACTCTCGGCGGACTGAACCAAAGCGTCGTCGCATTCTCAGAAACCGTCACGGTAAAATCCAAACCGTTTCCGACGAGAAAAATGAGTAAGAAAATAATATCACCAGTAAAAAATACAAAAAACAAAAGCCATCGTGTAAAGCTTCGCCCGATTGCTAAAAGATTTCCCACCATAATCACTGACAGAGCAAGGAGCAGTGAGATAAAAATCGGCATGAGCTGATACTGGACGATCAGGAACGGAAGTCTGAATACTCGAATAATATCCGCAACAACGAGATTTGCCAGGAAGTGATAATTTTTAACCGCCACATAACTCATTCCCGGCTCCATCGGGGGAAACGTTGATGAGAGTTCACGAACAAGTGCGAGATGATAAAAAGCATCAGGCCAAAAGCAACAGAATGCCAACCCCTCCTGTGTCCTGAACCCGATAAACCAAACTGTCATCAACTGAACCCCGACTCCGATAATCGTCAATAATAAAAGGATTGGGTCAATTTTTTTAATCCCTATGAGATAGTCCGAAAGCGGTTTATATGTTCGATTCCTGAGCCAGAATAGCAGACAGATAATAAGATAGAGAAACGATAACCATCTGAGCTGCAGATAGCCAAACAGCAACCCTTGAAATGCCCAGAGAACAATTCCTGTGATAAAACTCAGTACTGAAACCCCAAAGGAGTCGATACGAAGCTTCCTAACCACGAGGTTTCCCGGAATATAGAATGCTAAAAAAACAACTGGAATAAAGTAGAGAAGATGATAGATAAATGACGGATCTGTAAACGTTACGATATTCATGCCTGTACTCCGCGTATAATAGTATCATCCGTAACCTGAGAAAATCTTTTATTCTTCTTCCTCAACATCATCGCTTCAGAAAAGAAAGAAAATGCCGAGGAACATCCCTGTAAGAATATACGGTCACCTCTTATTACTGCGCTGATCAGATGGATAGGAAGCCAGAGTAGATGAGAAAGCATCAACCTGAGATCAGTAATATTTAACCAGACAAACAGTATCTGATTACGATATGAGACTGAGGTAATCGTGCTTTTTGTGAACTGTTTTTTTATCGACCCATCTTCATGTTCATGGATCACCTGACTCTCAGGCTCGAAAAGTATGGTATACCCTGCTTTCAGACTGCGATATGAAAGATCAATGTCTTCCCAGTAAAACGGATTGTAGATCGGATACAGCCCACCAAGTATGTCCCATGTTTTTTTACGAAATGCACCGCTCCCACCGCTTACCCACAGCGTATTCTTCTGACTGACATCACCTTTTCCGTGAAGAAGAAACCCTCGCTCCCAGTGCCCGATGCCGCGACCTCGAGAAACTTCCTTACTATTCTCGATGCTGATATCATGACAACCGACTGCGAAAACAGTTTCATTCTCAAAATGTCGTAGTAACGGAACCAAAAACGCTTCATTCGGCCTTACATCACTATTGAGGAGTACCATAATTTCACCATTCACATGCTGAACCCCCCTGTTTACATTCGATGAAAACCCGACATTTTTTTCATGTTCGAGATAGGTTATGGGGAAATCAAGTTTTGCAACAACATCTCGACTGGTATCTGTAGATGCGTCATCAGATACGATAATCTCGAATGTATTTCCGGTTTTCTGCTGATAATATCGCCCGGCTTTCTGCACATACGGAAGATTTTTCTTCAATAAATGAGCACCGTTGTAGTTGGGGATAAGAATACTGATCTTCATATCATTAAAGCAGGGTATTGCTAAATTCTACAATATGCGTACCATCAGGCACAACAATACCACGGAAATGGTAATCAGTGCGGTAAATTTCCACATCGTTCAGATAAGAACCGTCACTGTCGAGTATTTTTGCTTTCCAAGTGGGATAGTATGCATCCGTGAGAACGAGAAACGCATCTCCGGTCGTCGTCGTTTTGATACGCACTGTATCCGGAGCATACTCGATGATCTCAGCAGACCCTGAGGCATAGGATACCTTCGTGAGATTTCCTTCTACCGCAGCTTTTGTTTTCAGATCATGCTCCGGATGAAAAAGAAAAGCCATCACTCCTTCTTTATCGCCTGGGGTAAACGAGACAATTTCTGAAACGAAAAACGCCCTCGGAAAGGCATGTGTATTTTCATACACCCTCGTTTCACCTTCCCGGAAAACTTCCGTTACTCCCGGAAGCGAGAGGTCTGAAAGCGTGAGGATGTATTTCGTGCCCAACACATTGATAATCGAAGACGGGTAGGTATGAGGTGTCAGGATTCGGTTAAATCCAAACGGCGGTGTGATATCCGGGTTGCTCCGTTCTGAAGCGATGATTAACTCCCCATACCGTCTCAAATAGAGAGGATCATAGCCCTCAACTGTTTGGAGTTTATACATGATACTGAAATTCGGCGGAAGAATGCGCGAGTCAAGTGTAAGGTATCGATCATGTCCCAAATTCTCACGCAAAAATGATGTGGTCATCGTGTTAGGATAAGCATATGATGGATCAGTCATCGGGATAAATTTCCCGGTAAATCTGAGTAAATCCACAAGCGTTAAAATCCCTAAACAGAAAAAAAGCAAAAGCCGCAACCGTTCATTCTTGATTTTTATCATCAGGAGCATAATGCATGTCGTTATCACGAAAAGCAATGTCGGCAGCTGCATGTTCCGCATCGCAACCGCTACCTGTTCAGCATTAAATGAGAGAACGGATGGGGTGACAAGCACGATATTCCACAACAGGATAAAAATAAGTAAAAACAATCCAAGGGAAAGGATGATCTTTTTCTTCATGGTATCGAGTGATCTTGTGACATAGTCAAACCCCAAAGCGCTGAGAACTGCTAGTGAAAAATTGATTACAAAGAGCAGACGTGTCGGTTGCGCAGTTGAGAGAAAAGGGACAGAAAGCAGATAAGGGATTTTTGCAATAAACGTAGGAAAAGCAAAAAGACAGGAGAAGCATAGTACTCCTGCATAAAAATACGTTTTTTTATCACGTCTCGTTAGGATGGCAAGCAAAGACATTATCAACGGAATCAATCCGACATAGCCGATAAACTCTCCATAGTTCCAGACTCCTGAGTAATTCAAGGTCGTCGGATTTCCGAAAAAGTCCGGAGCAATAAACTGAATCACATGCTGCCAAGGAATAAACCATCCGTCAATCTGCCAATTACTTTGATCCACTGAACGGGCACTTTCCAGAATATATTGCCATGTCGGAAACCACTGAATGAAGGTGAGAGTGGCAATCAGCAAAAAGCAAGCAGAAAACAGGAGTACTGCTTTCCATTGTTTTCCGTATTGCACCCAACGGGCGATACAATAAACAAGTGTCAGGAAACTGAGGTAAAAAAATGTCTGCAAATGCCCGGCAAAAAAAGAATTGGTAAGTGCAAGGATAAAAACCACACTCCAAATTAATGTTTTATTAATTTTTATTTTAAAATGTAAAATTTGAAATTTAAAATTTGAAATTAGTGTATGACCGCTAAAAGAACAAACCTTATCGATGCTGAGTAAGAC
>CAZOHC010000053.1:0-4012 GCA_964579845.1 uncultured Gammaproteobacteria bacterium
GTACAAGGATGTTAGTCCGTCAGTCCCAGACTATAGCTGGCGTGTTGGACAGCTTCAATTCTCCCGGTTACCTTACCGGGGCTGTCTGAAAACTTGACGACATAGACAGGGCGGTTTCGGTTTTCAGGAAGCCTGAGATGATCAAGCTTGATGACGATATTCAAAGGTGTCACCCCGACGTCATTTGTGAGGTCAGTGCCGATACCGAACAGTGCCTCCTTAATTCTGCCTGAGACATGCTTTTGAATGTCCAACACAGCCGGAACATTCAGACCGTCACTGAAGACGATTTGTTTATCCCGCGGGTCGACTTTCAGGAACCGGTAGTGCTCAATCATTCGATCAGCGAATTCCATCGGATCTCCTGAGTCCTGCCTCACGCCGTCAAACAACTTGGCGTAGTAGGCATTAAAGTCCGACAGAAAGACATCTGTCGTGAACGTGTCTGTCAGCGCGAAGCCGAGGTAACCCCCGAATTCTTGTGCCCAGACCTCAAGCGCTTTCATGTTGGCCATTCGATAGCCGTACATGCCGGCATGAGCCATAAACCATTGGTGGCCATGGGTTCCGATCGGTGTGAGTTGGTATCGCCGAGCCAGGTCGACGTTACTGGTACCGACGAGGCTAGCTTTGCCTCCTCGCATAAGTTCCTGGATGACGTTCTCGTGAACTTCCTGGCTGTATCGCCGTCGAGTTCCGAAATCACTGAACTTTATTCCATGCTCACAGAACGTTCTGGCTTTTGTGAACGCGCGATTTCGGTAGTCCTGATCAGGACTCGTTCCGGTCACGCCGAAGTAGAGTTCTGAGATTACCGCGAGAAGCGGTACTTCCCAGAAAACTGTTCGGTACCAGGGTCCTTCAATTGTGACTGAAAGATTCCCATTGGTATGTGAAATGACGACTTCGTCCGGATTGAACCGGTACTGACTTAGCCAATCGATAAATGATGGTCTCAGGTAGTGTCCGCAGCGAATTCTGAGAAAATTCTCTTCTTCGTCTGTCAGCTGCAGGTCTGCCATGAAGTTGATTTGTTGCCGAAGCGCATTGGTGAGTACGCTTGAAAACTTTGTCCCTCCTCTGTTATTAAATGTGTACCCGACATTCACCCGGTCATACCATCGCATGATGGCTTGTGCCATAGTCAGTGAGTACAGATCATTGTCCAGTACGGACCGTATGATAGGACGTTGCAGTCTGGCTGTCATGGTCTCTCCTCATACTGTAAATGTGCTAACCCGTCTCCTCGCGACGAGGCTACGGGAAACCTAGCGAGAGTATATATCAAAAAGAGATCAAAAAACAACTATGGGACTATGTTGATGAGAGGAAAAGAGCTTCCAGTGTCAGGCGGAGATTGGCGTTGGTGTTTTTAATCTGTCGATGGGTTTTTTGGATGTTTCGTATGAACAGCACGCTTGCTTGTGCTTTTGCGGACTCTTTTTTGTCTGTTTTTTCAATAGACGTCAGGAGCTCCTCCCTGGCTGCCAGGATGAATTTTTCAAGCCACGTTAGTGCTTCTTCTTTGTTCTTCGATAGGACTTCTGCTTGTTTCATCGCTTGTTGGGTGCTGAAGCCTGTCTTCGTAGGCAACAACTCGAGCAGTTCCTCCCGTTCTTCCTTCGTGAGTGAAACAGCTTCCTCTTTGAGGGTGTGTATCGTGCAGCGGGATAAAACGGTTGGAAGTAAGGATTCTTTTGATGAGGCAGTCAGTAAAAACACAGTATGAGCTGGCGGTTCTTCCAGTACTTTGAGCAGAGCATTCTGCGCTTCAGTCGTCAGAAGGTGCGCATCAGGGATCAGAACTGCTTTTTTCTCACCCTGAACAGGTTTGAGGTGGAGTCGTCCCTGCATACCTTTCACATCCTCGATACCGATAGATTGTTTGAGTTTTACGTCGCCTGATTTTGTCGTAGTTTCCGCTCTTTTTACCTCAGTGATGTCAAACGGACTGATGTTCAGCTCCGAGCAGCGCCTGAGGGCTTCCTGCTTCGCTTTTTGCGTATCAATACTTACGATAAGTACACTTTGCATACAATTTAATTAGTCATTAGTCATTAGTCATTAGACTCTAGTCTTTGAACCTATCTTCTTGCATTATACCGTATATTTCCTTAGTATAAATGTAATGCCTGATGAACCTCATCTACCAGATGCTGCCGGAAAAACGCCCGGTACACCGATGCAATCTCCGCCTCCAGGCGGTTCTCCCGCTGCTTCTGTTTCGCATGAAGCACGATCGCTTTTAGATGTTCTGCTCTTGGAAGGGATGATTACTCGTGAGCACTATGATGAGATAAAGCTCCGAAGTGCTGAGACAGGTGATGCTGAAGAAAAAATTCTGATAGGACTTCAATTGGTGAACGAATCACAGCTTACCGAAGCGAGAGCAAAAATGCTCGGGATTCCGTTTATTTCTCTGTCATCGACATCATTCTCCCCGCAAGCATTGAGTTTCCTCCCCAGAAGTGTTGTTGATCGGTTTCAACTGATTCCCTTTTTTTATGATGAGCCCGGTAAGACGCTTTCGATAGCGATGGCAAATCCTGTGGATCTGGATGCAATCTCATTCGTCAGACAGAAAACAGGGTTACAGGTGAAAACTTTTGCTGCAACACCGAGTGAGGTTTCAAAAGTTATTGACCAGCAGTACCAACAAGAGCTGGTCGGTGAAGTCGGTGAAGCGATCCGGGAGACAGAAGAAGATAAACAGACAAGAACCGTTGACAGTACTGAGATCTCCCAGATCATTAAAGAAGCACCGATCGCGAAGATTGTTTCAACGATTCTTGAATATGCCGTCAACAGTCGTGCATCCGATGTTCATATCGAACCTCAAAACGACAGACTCAGGGTCAGGTACCGTATCGACGGTATTTTATATGACAAATTGAGTCTACCCAAGAAAGTACAGGAAGCGCTGATCTCACGAATTAAAATTTTGTCTGAGATGAAAATTGATGAGCACAGAAGCCCGCAGGACGGACGGTTTAATTTCTCTTTGGGAGAAGAAGAGGTTGATCTTCGTATCTCTGTTATCCCGACCGTAAATGGCGAGAAGATTGTGATGCGCTTATTGCGCACTTCAGGCGGTATCCCCTCCCTTGCTGAGTTGGGGCTGGCAGGGACGGCGCTTAAGAATCTGGAAACATCAATTCTCAGGCCGCACGGAATTATTTTGGTCTGCGGTCCGACAGGGTCAGGTAAGACCACGACGCTTTACTCCCTGCTATCTCGTTTGAACACGACGAGAGTAAACATCTCTTCCCTTGAAGATCCGGTTGAGTATGTCATTCCGGGCGTGAATCAGGTACAGATTAATCCTGCTGTCGGACTGACGTTCGCCTCAGGGTTGAGGTCATTTCTCAGGCAGGATCCGAATATCATTCTTGTCGGGGAAATCCGTGATAAAGAGACAACGGATCTCGCACTTCAGGCCGCACTCACCGGGCATCTGGTCTTCTCGACGCTGCACACCTCTGATGCTTCGAGTGCACTTCCCCGTTTATTGGATTTAGGAGCAGAGAGTTTCCTTATGGCATCAACGATGAACGCAGTCGTCGGTCAGCGAATTGTTCGAAAGATCTGCCCACACTGTCGTGAGTCATTCATTCCCTCCCCCAGCCTCACATCTGAGTTGAAACGAGTACTCGGCTCTCTGCATCCTGTAGACCACGGTGCCGTGAAACTCTATCACGGGAAAGGTTGTGAAGAGTGCGGACAGTCGGGCTATGTTGGGCGGATCGGAATTTTTGAAGTGCTTCCGATCACTCCCGGGATCAGTCAGATGGTTCTGGAACAACCTGACAGCAACTCGATCAATGCTCAGGCAGTAAAAGAAGGGATGATCACGATGAAGCAGGACGGCTTCCTGAAAGTTCTGTCAGGCGTAACGACGATGGAGGAAGTTTTGCGAGTTGCACAGGAATAGTATGAGCAATTCGTGCTATGCTTTTTTTAGAAATTAGAAATTAGAAATTAGAAATTAGAAATTAGAAATTAGAAATTAGAA
>CAZOHC010000054.1:0-3987 GCA_964579845.1 uncultured Gammaproteobacteria bacterium
TCCTTGTACCATCCCGGTCCGCTTCAGGCGGACCGGGACACTTTAGCCTCAAACTTAGTAAAGCAATACCCCTCAGATTTGACATAAACATCCTATATTGCTATACTCTCCACCGTTGCGATAAATGCAACGTTTGCATGAAGAAATTCGTAGTTACTACGGCAATCATGCTGTCCACTGCCTTACTCTTAACTACCGGGGGGAAAGTGACCGTCTCTTCGGCTTATGCTACCCAAATTACCCCCAAATCCGCACAAAAACAGACAATTATCACGTTTTTAGCAGCGCAAAAACCCACAATCTGTACTGAAATTGACCTCGGATACTCACCGATGTCGCTGACGATAGCAACGGACCGCACGAAGCAAACCGGCAAAATGACTACAGAAATTGTCGAAGCACGTGTTGATGGCCAGCCTATACTGACCCAGGCACCTGAAATGACGACCACGACTGTGCAAAGTCCGATCATTCCTACTGTCCCAACACGGTACGCTGAGACCACACCCACTCCGTCAGTCGTAACACCGGTACCGTCTGCAGGAAGCTCAGGAACATTAAACGCAGAGGTGCTGTTCTCGATGGTCAATCAAGCACGAGTAAACGCAGGCTTAACACCGTTTGAAAAACATCCGGATGTTTGTGCCGTTGCGAACTCCAGAGGACCTGAACTTGATAATGAAATCTACGGGACAAGCTATATCCATGCCGGTTTTCAGGCAAGGAATCTTCCGTTCAGAGCGACTGAAAACATGATCAGCCAGCAGACAGAGGTACAGGCGCTCAATTGGTGGATGAACTCATCAGTACACAGATCCGCGATTTTAGGTAACTACACGTATGCATGTACCGTCTGCCAGGGAAGATCATGTGCGATGATCTTCTCAAACCTGGATGCAGCTCCAACATACTAATTCCTACCGTATTCTTACTCAATTGTTCTCAGATTATCATCGACATATACTATATATAGTGCTTGTATGTTGGAAACACACCATCCAACCACAAGGCGCTTCAGAAGGCGTACCAGAAGACTGCTTTTGCCATATCGTCAACTCAGCCCTAACGATCTCCCTGAGCAGCGAAGTGCTGACAGTAGCCCGGTCAAGTATCTACGGGGAGAAACATGGATTCCTGAAAAAGAAAGCAAAAAGGGAACAGATGAAACCCTTGTCTTCGAAGATATGCCCAGAGTTCCGACAAGACTTCCGAACCCACCACCTGAGCAATAGTATTGAACCTGTATTCTGCGACTTGATATAGTTGAAAATCTTGTGCGACATGGATATAATAGGTTTGATGGCGCAAGCAAAAAAGACTTCTATTCCTAAATCCTCTGAGTATACAGCCTCACAAATACAAGTCCTTGAAGGACTGGAGCCTGTCAGAAAACGACCCGGTATGTATATCGGTTCGACTGATGTGGTGGGACTCCACGAATCACTCCGTGAGATCATCGACAATGCAGTTGATGAGGCGTTGGCAGGCTATGCGACAAATGTCTGGATATCACTCAACGAAGACGGTTCGGCAACTGTTGCTGATGACGGACGCGGTATCCCGATTGACATGATGCCGGGAACTGAGACCTCAGCACTTGAGGTAGTTATGACGAAACTCCATGCAGGAGGGAAGTTCGGCGGCAGTGCATATAAAATCTCAGGCGGACTGCACGGGGTCGGATCCTCAGTCGTTAATGCGCTTTCTGAATGGATGTGGGTCGAAGTTCGTCGTGATAAAAAAATTCACCGCCAAGAATATAAAGCAGGTCAGCCTCAGACAAAAGTATCGATCGTTCCTGAAACAAAAGTCGGCCATTATAGTGATGTCCTCCACGGCAAATCAGGCACAAGCGTGACATTCAAACCTGACGGTACTATTTTTCAGGTCACAGAATTTGATTTTGACCTGATAAAAAAGATGATTCGGGAACGTGCCTATCTCGTGCCCAAACTTTTCTTTCATTTTATTGATAAACGGACTGAAGAGGAAAAAGAAGTTAATTACTACTTCGAAGGCGGTATCGTCTCCCTCGTTGATAAATTAAATGAAAACAAAGGGTCGCAGCACTCGACAATCAACATCAGCAAAACAGACGGGGAAGTACAGGTCGAAGTCGCGCTGCAATACAACGACTCCTACGCTGAGAATGTAGAGTCTTATGTGAACGTCATTAATACGGTAAACGGTGGAACACACCTCACAGGATTCCGTATGGCACTGACTCGTGCGATTAATGACTACGGAAAGAAAATCGGTGCGTTCAAATCAGAAGAAGACTCAATCGTCGGAGATGATACTCGCGAGGGCCTAACTGCCGTTATCTTCATCAAAATGCCACAAGACAGAATCCAGTTTGAAGGACAGACCAAAGGAAAACTCGGAAACTCTGAGATCCAGCCGATCGTCAATCAGATAGTCAAAGAGGGTCTGAGTACATACTTTGAAGAAAACCCGAGTGATGCGAAAAAGATACTTGAGAAGGTCTATCTCGCAGCCAAAGCCAGACTGGCTGCCAAAGCAGCGAAAGAAGCAGTTATCCGTAAAGGAGCACTCGAGGGAAGCACACTTCCCGGAAAGCTTGCTGACTGCCAGGAAAAAGATCCGGCTGTTTCAGAGCTGTATCTGGTCGAGGGGGATTCGGCAGGCGGTTCAGCGAAAAGCGGTCGCGACCGGAAATACCAGGCAATTCTGCCACTGAAAGGAAAAATCCTGAATACAGAACGCGCACGTTTGGATAAAATGATTGAACATGATGAAGTAAAAAATCTTATTATCGCGCTCGGGACGGGTATCGGCGATACCATGAATATGGATAAACTTCGTTATCATCGAATTATCATCATGACAGATGCTGACGTCGATGGTGAGCACATCGAAACACTGATCCTGACGTTCTTCTTCCGCCATATGCCTGAGATTATCAGACGAGGGTATCTGTATGTCGCGATGCCGCCGCTTTTTAAATTGCAACGTGGCAAAGATATCCGATACGTTTATACTGAAGAAGAGCGCGAAAAAGCGATGAAAGAGATGAAAAACGGCAATGCGAACATCACGATACAGCGGTATAAAGGTCTCGGTGAAATGAACGCGGATCAGCTCTGGGAAACGACGATGAACCCGGCAAACAGAGTGCTGAAACAAGTACATATCGAAGATGCTGAAGAAGCTGACCAAGTATTCACAATGCTTATGGGAGACCAGGTACCGCCGAGAAAACACTTTATCCAAACCAACGCCATCTCTGCCACGCTGGATATTTAATGCAAAACCCTAAACCCCAAATTCTAAATTCTAAGTAGTAGAGTTTAGATTTTAGAGTTTAGAAATTACCATTAAGGAGGTGAGACTTATGAATATAAAAGATTTACCAGTCGGAAAAAATCCGGCAGAAGGACAAGTGAATGTCTTTATCGAAATTCCGAAGAACTCAAGTATTAAATATGAGCTTGATAAAGATTCCGGCTGTATTTTCGTCGATCGCTTTCTCTTCACGTCAGAATACTATCCGTCAAACTACGGATTTATCCCGAATACATTGGCTGAAGACGGTGATCCGGTCGATGTCTTAGTTCTCAGTGATCTGAGTGTTGCTCCCGGGACGGTTATTCCGTCAGTTATTATCGGCATGCTCGAAATGGAAGATGAGGCAGGTGTTGATGCGAAACTTATCGCAGTTCCGTCTGCTAAAATAGATCCTGTTTACGGCGTCTATAATGATATCGCTGATATTCCTGAAGCGTTGAAAAATAAAATGAAGCACTTCTTTGAAACCTATAAACAACTCGAACCGGGTAAATGGGTGAAGGTTAAGGAATGGAAGGATAAAAAAGCAGCACTTGACGTCGTTCAGAACTCTCTCGGAGATAAATGACGAATTACTAATATCTAATTTCTAATGAAATTCCGATGTTTCATGAGAATATGATACATTCGGTATTGAGATAGTTATTAGAAATTAGTAATTAGGCATTTTCTTAAATA
>CAZOHC010000055.1:0-3751 GCA_964579845.1 uncultured Gammaproteobacteria bacterium
CGCTTTTTACCTCTTCAGGAATGCAAGCTCTCCTTCCCTATCTGCTTGGCCAAGCACCCCCTCAAGGAGATCGACGCGTTAATGTACAGAACTGCATTCGTTCCCAAGATATTGAAGAGGTGGGAGATAACAGGCATACGACATTCTTCCGAATGATCGGCAACTGGAGCCTGGGAAGTTACTTTAAGAAAGAGCAACTCCCTTGGTTCTGGGAATTCTTAACTCAGGAAATCCACCTCCCGAAAGAGAGACTTTTTATCACTGTTTTTGCAGGAGACGAATCACATAGCATTCCGAAGGATACTGAATCAGAAGCAATCTGGAAGGAAATACTTGAGAGAGAAGAAATGAATATTGAGAAGCACCTTTCTTTCTACGGGCCGGAGAAGAACTGGTGGTCACGATCAGGAGTACCTGAGAAAATGCCGCCGGGTGAACCGGGAGGACCGGACAGTGAGATCTTCTATGACTTCGGTGCTGAGTTACGTATCCATGAAACATCACCGTATAAGAATGAAACATGTAACCCGAACTGTGACTGTGGTAGGTTTATGGAAATCGGTAACTCAGTTTTTATGGAGTACCTGAAACAGGAAGACGGTACTTTCACAGAGCTACCGAAAAAGAACGTCGATTTCGGAGGTGGACTCGAAAGACTAGCAGCTGCAGTCCATAACAATCCTGATGTCTTCACGACTGATTTATACGCACCAATTATTACGGTTATTGAGGAGATCAGTTTGAAGACATACGGAAACGATGAAAACACGATTGCAATGCGTGTTATCGCTGACCACATGAAAGCTGCAGTCTACCTCGCTAAAGAAGGCGTCGTCCCTGCGAATAAAGAACAAGGGTACGTGTTGCGACGCCTCATCAGAAGAAGCGCCGTGAAAATGCGCTCCCTCAAAGGAGTAATCGCAGATGCAGCCGCATTTGACGGAATTATTGATTCGATCCTACAGATTGAAGCATCACTTGATGAACGATTTGACAGGCAAAAAGATTTCAACGAGATAGCGCTCGTTATTCGTGAAGAAATTGAACGATTTCATAAAACAATCGAGAAAGGACTGAGAGTACTTGAGAAAACAGAACATGTTGATCCAAAAACTGCGTTTGACCTCTACCAGTCGTACGGCTTCCCCTATGAGATCACCGAGGAGATCCTCGCAGCTCGTGGGAAGGTACTCGACAGAAACGCATATGAAGCAGAACTCAAAAAACATCAAGAGTCATCACGAACAGCATCAGCAGGCATGTTCAGAGGAGGACTGGCTGATCATTCTGAGCAAACGATCAAAGGACATACAGCAACGCACTTACTTCATCAGGCACTCCGTGATGTCTTAGGCAGTCATGTCCACCAGACAGGATCCAACATTACTGCAGAACGGGTTCGGTTCGACTTCAACTACGATAAACGACTGACTGATGATGAAATTCAGCAGGTAGAAACTATTGTCAATGAAAAAATTAAAGAAAATCTTCCCGTGCACTTTGAACTCATCGAAACAGAAAGAGCACATGAGATGGGTGCAATCGGGCTGTTCATGGATACCTATGGAGAAAAATCAAAGATCTACTTCATCGGTCCCCAAGAAGGGTCAGAGGAGAAACCGTACTCGATTGAATTCTGCGGCGGACCGCATGTTGAATTTACAGGGAGCTTGAAATCATTTAAGATAAATAAACAGGAGAATCTGGGGAAAAACCAGAAACGACTGTACGGAACAGTGGGCTAATACATAGATTTACGAATTACGATATACGATTTATGGAAGTGGAGCAGCTGTGCTGGCCAATTTCCTTATATCTTAGATCCTAAATCTTAAATCTGAATTTACGTTACGTATGAAACTGCCTATACCGTCTTTCGGTAAAAAAAATAAACAGAAGTATATTCTGGCGCTGCTCCTTCGTGATGAAAAAATAAGCGCACTTGTCACGGAAGAGGTCGAAGGTAAGATGCGGGTCGTCGGTCAGCACGAAGAGATGCTGACGACCCCGCTTGAAAAACTTGACCCTGAGAACTGGCTCAATATCCTCGATCGTACTATCAGCAAAGCAGAAGAGACCCTCCCCCCGAATCGTGAAACGCACGACACCGTCTTCGGTGTGAAAGAGTCATGGGTTGATGAGAAGAAAATTAAAAAGGAATACCTGCTGCAACTGAAAAGAATCAGTGAAGAACTCGCGCTCACTCCGATCGGATTCCTCGTGATCAGTGAAGCAATCACACACCTGATACAGGCAGAAGAGGGAGTGCCCGTCTCAGCGATCCTCGTCGATATCGGAAAGCTCACGGTAACCGCGACACTCGTCAGAGGCGGTAAGGTGCTACAGTCAAAGGCTGTCTCAAGAGAAGATTCACTTACTGATTCCGTTGAGAAAGCACTGAAACATTTTGACGCAGCAGATGTTTTTCCTTCACGTATTATCCTATTCTCGGGAAGTTCACCTCAGGGAGAACGGGATAACATCGAACACGTCGCTCAGAAATTCATCTCTCATCAGTGGAGTAAACAGCTTCCGTTTTTGCATGCACCACAGATTTCAGTGTTAAATGGAGGATTTGACGCAAAAGCAGTGGTCGAAGGAGCGGCATCCCAAATGGGGTTTGAAGTTCTCAGAGCAACGGAGAAACAGGACGAAGACATTAAAAATTTTGATCACCAGGATACACCGTCAACAATAAAAAAGTCAGCGCACGATGAGGGCGTGACGGCAAATGATTCGGATGAAGAAGCGCAGGCGGTTGAAGCGGATGCTTTCGGTTTTACGGCAGATAATGATGTTTCAGAGAACCCTCATACCAGAACAACCGCAGAAACGACACCTGACAGAACTGCACACCATAGAGAAGTAAAAGAGGGGGAAGAGGAAGAAGAAGAAGAAGAAAAAAAACGAGAGCCGGAGCCAAAAGCGTTTTTCGATACCCAAGAGACAGAACGTATGACGATTGACGATGAAGAAGACGAAGAAGTGAAGCGCAGTCCGATTGAAAAAATAAGCAGCCTCTTCGCAGCACTTCCGGTAACAAACATATTGTCTGTGTTCCCTCTGAAAAAGTTGCCAGGTGTACCCGACATGCCGTTTCTGGGTAGAAAAACATATCTGATCCCGGTAGCGCTTATCATCGCACTCTTCATCGGCTATTTCTATTATGCTTCAAATGTTACCGCTGAAGCTGTCGTGTATCTCAAACCGAATAATGTGTCTGAGACGACTGATGTGACATTTATCGCCGGATCAGGCAATGATTTCTCTGAGAACATCATCACGGCAACAACGATCGACGTCGATATTGAAGGATCGGTGAAAACCGCTGCTACCGGAAAAAAGGATGTCGGTGAAAAAGCAAAAGGAACAGTCACAATCTATAACAGCAACGACGAAAGTAAGCGTCTTTCTGCCGGTACGACGATTGCAACAGATAAAGGACTGAAGTTTACACTTGATAAAGATGTAACGATTGCTTCTGCATCAGGGGATATTTTTTCAGGAACCAAACCGGGAACAGCACAAGTTACCGTGACTGCGGAGGACTCAGGCAATGAATATAACCTCCCGTCTGATACAAGATTTAACGTCAGTGGTAATGCTAACGTAGCTGCAAAAAATGACTCTGCTTTTTCAGGCGGTACGAAAAAAGAAGTTACTGTTGTCGCGAAAAGAGACCAGGATAAATTATTGGCAGATCTGACAAAATCCCTTCAAGAACGAGCATTTTCAGAGCTTGAAAAAAAAC
>CAZOHC010000056.1:0-3014 GCA_964579845.1 uncultured Gammaproteobacteria bacterium
AAAATTAAAAAAACAGCAGATACCATGATGGATGAATTATATAAAGATATAAAGTCTGTAAAGGAAGAGAAATAATATCCCGAACGGTAATCAGAGGCCTAATTGCTTGCGCAACGTATACCAAACCTTTCCCCAGAATGATGCTTTTTTATACTTCAGATAATCTTCTCGTTTTTTGAAATCAATTGTACCCGGTAGCGGCGGATCTATCCAGCACGATAGAATAATCCACTCATTTCTGTCGTTTCTTTTTGAAATAATTGTCACTGTTGATGTCCCGAATCGTTTTCTAGACTCTGTTGTTCCCGGATTTTTCCCTTTTTCAGATACGTCAGGATTATGAAACGCCTGCCATGCCATCTCCTGGGAAAGTCCTCTCTGACCGAGGCGTTCGATTGCGTGGTTCGTCCAGATAACGCCTCCGTATCGTTGCTGATGAGCCATACCGTAATAATACCATATGTTACAATTATGTCTCAGAAAGCTCTTCGTAATTTAGGTTGCTTCGGTTAAATAATCTGCAATAAGAATTTCTTTGAGGGTGATGATACACAGAGTTTTTTTGTGAATCCTGAGACAGACATTATGATCATCGGAACAACGTTCAGCCATCGGCAAAGTAGGTATCTTAAGTTGAAGAACTCAGTCTTCCAAGATTTACTGGATCTGGGTTTTGGAAGTATTCGTTTGGGCTGTTACTGGGATGAGATTGAGAAAAAGAAAGGGAAGTATGACTTCTCAGAAATTGTCTCACTTCTTGATCAATGTGAAGAACGGGGACAAAATGTTATCGTGACGCTTGGAATGAAAGCACCGAGATGGCCTGAGTTTTATTTCCCTTCATGGCTTTCTGACAAAACTCCCTCTGCCGCACACCCATATGTAATACCGCTGATGTATAAGTCCCTCGAAGTGCTCAAAAAGTATTCATGTATAACACACTGGCAAGTCGAAAATGAACCACTTGATCCAAGTGGTCCGCAAGGCATGAGTGTTCCCTTCGAAATGCTCTCTGAAGAGGTGGCAATTGTGAGAGAAAAAGATACCAGACCTATAGTAGTTAATCTGTGGGGCAATGAATTAAAAAAGCGAAAACATCTCTTAACAGTGAAAAATATCGCGGACGTTATCGGGTTGGATATCTATTATAAAGTCCCTGTTTTCGGTCCCATTTATCGTGGTCCGCTAGATTCAGATGCTACAATCAAACGAATGTCCACCCAAGCAGGTAAACCTGTCTTTATCACAGAACTACAAGCAGAGCCATGGGAGCGCACAGTGTTGAAGGTAAAGTCAGGAAAAACACCCAGCATGAACGAGGAAATTTTGAGGGATAATGTCAGGCGGGCGCGAAGTATGAAACCTGATGCAATCTATCTATGGGGCAGTGAATATTGGTTCTGGAGATCTCAGACCGGGGATGCCAGTCTGCTTCACACAGTTCAAGAACTCATAGCGAATACTGCATGAAATACTGTTGACTTTTTCCCTTCGAATCTTTTATAACTAATTCAGAGCATGAAGTTTTCTAAATTATGGATTGTCGCGGGTGTACTTTTGGTTATCGTGTTCTACTTTGTCTCGGTCTATAATACACTGATAACGAGAAGCCAGGCTGTTGATACCCAGTGGGCACAGGTCGAGACTCAATATCAACGGCGTTTTGATTTAATTCCTAATTTAGTGAACGCAACGCAAGGCGTTTTGACCCAGGAGCAGGAAGTCTTCGGTGAGTTAGCAAGGGCCAGGAGTAATTATGCAGGTGCACAGACACCTGATGCTCAGGCAGAAGCAGCAGGACAGGTAGAGTCTGCGCTTTCACGACTCCTCGTTATTGTTGAAAACTATCCGCAGTTACGGTCAAACGAAACCGTCCAATCACTCATGGATGAGTTAGCAGGTACCGAAAATAGAGTTGCTGTTGAGAGGCGGCGATATAATGAAGAAGTCAGAGACTATAATGTCTATATAGCCAGATTTCCGACAAATATTCCGGCGTCAATGTTCGGGTATGAGCGAAGAAGTTTTTTTGAAGCTGCTACGGGTGCTGAGCGAGCACCTGAAGTTCAGCTGAACCAACCCCAAGAACAGTAACTTTCTCCTCATTTCTTTCCTCACAAAACCACGTATCCTGTATAATACTTGGTAGATGAAACTTCTAAAATTTCTCAGTTTAATCATACTTATCGGTATCTTCTTTCCGTTGATCACACATGCGCAGACCTTTCCAACACCGACAGGGTATGTTAATGATTTCGCAAAACTGTATTCTGATGCGTATCGGGAGCAATTAGATCAACGGTTACAGCAATTTGAGTCAAGTACCTCAGCGGAAATTGTCGTTGTTACAGTCGATAACTTGCAGGATACGACGATCGATGATTATGCAGTTCGACTGTTTGAAGACTGGAAAATCGGGAAAGAAGAAACAGATAACGGGTTGCTTTTCCTGGTTGCCCGTACAGAGCGTGAAGTACGAATTGAGGTGGGGTATGGTTTGGAAGCCGTAATAACAGATGCGAGAGCCGGGAGAATAATTCGTGACTCAGTAACACCGGCTTTTAGAGAAGGGAATTATGAGCAAGGAACGACAGAAGCTATTACTGTGCTTGAGAAGTATATTCGTGGTGAAAGTGTTGTCGAAGTCAAAGAGAATCAGCCTGATTGGAGCGGACTTTATGAATTTATTCCGTTTCTATTCTTCGGATTTATCTATCTCGGATCATTTCTGGCCAGATCCAAAAGTTACTATGCCGGAGGAATAATCGGTATTATTGTTGGCATTATCATCGGTCTTTTCATCGGAACGTTACTAGCGGTATTCATCAGCAGTGTGCTTTCAGCAATTATCGGACTCGTCCTGGACTACCTGCTTTCCAAAAACTACGAGAAGCTGAAAAAAGAAGGCAAAGATACCGGCTGGTGGCATACTGGTGGTGGCTTCGGCGGCGGACGAGGTGGTGGCGGATTCGGAGGTTTCGGTGGAGGTGCATCTGGTGGAGGCGGTGCGAGTG
>CAZOHC010000057.1:0-2364 GCA_964579845.1 uncultured Gammaproteobacteria bacterium
TGTTTATATAGCTGTAACACTTCATTCCCCTTGACAGACGCTTATTAAGTTGATGGATAAAGAAGCATAGTCAAATCACCTACAGAAATACTTCCAGAATGAAAATGTAATTAAGCAGTATAAACAATTTTTTCATTTCTGAATAAGATACTCGAGTTAATTCAGATGTTGATAATTAAACTCATCTTTGTATAATAAATCTAGAACATCTTGTTCATATGATATATGGCCAAAACTAAGAAGAAATCTCGACTTGAAAGAGTTATTAAAGCTAATATAGCTATTATTGCATGGTTCATACTCGTCATTTTAGCGGGAGGGCGTGCAGAAGAGATAGGTTCTCAAGCTGGATTTATGATGTTGTACATAACTCTTCTAGGTATATCCTACATATTAATTAAACTAATACTAATATCCATCAATAAATTTAAATCTGTAAAACAAGAAAACAGATTACTGCTTGCAAGTATATTACCGCTAATCTTTGTTATACAACCAGATCAATCAATTGTACTTTATGGTCTGTTAGTCATTTCTGGATACTTGAATGCTAAAATGAAAACTGGTTTGATTTTTCGAGATAAATAATCAACAACTGTTTACTTCAGTATTTGAGAACGCTCAGCGTTCGACTCTCGAAGTTTAGCCTGCATTGTATTTTATCAAAAGCTAATCACAAGCAATAGGACATACATCGTCCTTGACAGGCGCTTCTGTTAGGCGTACGCTTAACTCAGCAGTATGCTTGCAAAGGTCTTCTCCTCAGCTGTTGTCGGATTGGACGCGGTTCCGATCGAGGTTGAGGTGGATATTTCCGCGCAAGGCCTCCCCTCGTTCACGATCGTCGGGCTCCCTGATAAAGCAGTTGAAGAAGCCAAAGAACGCGTACGCTCAGCGATTAAGAATTCCCACGCTGACTTCCCGGCCAAACGCATCACCGTGAACCTCGCACCCGCAGATCTTCCCAAAGGCGGGCCCTCCTATGATCTCCCGATCGCACTCGGCATCTTACTTGCCTCAGAGCAGATAAAGACAGATGTCTCAAAAGCACTGTTTTCAGGCGAACTCTCGCTAGACGGGCGAATCCGATCAGTAACGGGCGTATTACCACAAGCAATTATGGGACGGGATGCAGGTTTTACTGAGCTATTTATCCCTGAGGAAAATACCAAGGAAGCATCAATCATCGATGGTATCACCATTTATCCGGTGACGACACTGACATCACTGTTCCTTCACCTGACAGGCAAAGCACTCATCGAACCTGTTCCCCCGCTTAGCCTGGCTGATGAGGAAGCATTCTCCTATGAGTTTGATATGAAAGACATCAAAGGCCAACACCAGGCAAAACGCGCACTCGAGATCGCAGCAGCCGGAGGCCATAATCTGCTCCTCAAAGGCCCACCCGGAGCCGGGAAGACACTGCTCGCACGAACCTTTCCCTCTATTCTTCCCCGATTGACGTTTGAGGAAACGGTTGAGGTAACGAAAATCTACAGTATCGCCGGACAACTGACTCGCGATATGGTTATCCGTACCCGGCCGTTTCGTGCACCGCACCACACGACCTCACTCGTTGGCCTGATCGGCGGAAGCAGTAACCCACGACCAGGCGAGATTACGCTGGCACACCGGGGTGTGCTGTTTCTTGATGAATTCCCGGAGTTCCCCAGGTCAGTTTTAGAGAGCCTCAGGCAACCGATTGAAGACGGTATCGTCGCTATCGCCCGTGCGACGAATAAAGTTACTTTCCCTGCCAAATGCATGCTTATCGCAGCTCAGAATCCCTGTCCTTGTGGATATCTTGGGGATAAGTCACATACCTGTTCCTGCAACCCCGCACAGATCATCAGGTATAAGAAAAAAATTTCAGGACCGCTGTTGGACAGAATTGATATTCATCTCGAGGTTCCGGCGGTAAAAGTCGAGAAACTGACCGAGCAGCACGATAGTGATGCCGAGAGTTCGGAAGTGATTAGAAAACGCGTCCAGCAGGCACGAAACAAGCAGCAGGAACGCTTCTCAGGCGCACCGATTACCTGTAATGCGGAACTGAGCAGTAAGTCGCTCAAAACGTACTGTCCACTCAGTGAGCCCTGCCTGAGTCTTCTCCGCCAGGCAGTCGCCACACTCAATCTTTCAGGCAGAGCTTACCATCGAACCATCAAACTTGCCCGGACCATCAGTGATCTGGATAACTCAGACGAGATCACCACCTCCCATATCGCTGAAGCTCTGCAGTATCGACCCAGACAGGAAAGAACCTAATATCAAATTTCTAATTTCAAAAATTATAAGATCTTCCTTCTGCCTTTATACTTTCTTCCTGATACTTTATACTTTTATCAGGTATGCGGAAAATTT
>CAZOHC010000058.1:0-2037 GCA_964579845.1 uncultured Gammaproteobacteria bacterium
TTTAGTTCAAAGTTCCCCGTTCTTAGGGAAATTTAAATTTCAAATTTAAAATTTCAAATTGAAAATTAAAATACTAAATACTAGCTACCAGCTCCCCATTAATACTCTATATAAGTACTTGTCCTCTCTACCTCCCCGTGTTACCTTTAATATATGGATAGTTCTGCCCTTTCACTCTATCTGATTTTTGCCACCATACTTTCAGGCATTATCGCGGCTGTTTTTGTTCTGAAAGAAGAGCGACTCCGCAGACAACTCCACGAACGCGACCGATTACAACGGCATAAATACTATGAAGTCGCGATCATGAAAGAGATTCAGGATCGGGTCGGGTACTCACTTGACCTGGAGAAAGTGATTGAAGTGATTCAGGGCTCGCTGAAATACTTTCTCTCCTATACCACCACATCAGCACTCATCATCAAAGACGACAAAGTCGTCTTCAAAACACTCTCTGAGGAACCGGTGAACCCGCTGTATCTTGAGCAAGTAAAAAATAATATGCTCGCGTCAATCACCACGATCACCGATAGGCCGCTTCCGATGACGATTGAAGATCAACTGACCGGAACCGTCAAACAGCAGGATCAGAATGCGAAACCGCTCTCGTCCTTCCACATCCCGCTCTATATTCACAGCAACGTTGTCGCGCTCGTTAATGTCTCCTCAGTCAAACCCGGGCTCTATACCGATACCGAGATTACCGCGCTCACTCAGATCGCGAATCAGGCGAGTAAAGCGATCTCAAAACTCCAGGAAGTACTCTCGATCGAAAAAGAAAAACTCATGGCAATGATCGGAAGCCTGGTTGACGGTGTTTTCATGATTGATACGAACAATCAGTTGCTTGTCATTAACGACGCTGCGAAACGGTACTTACAGTTATCTCTCGCCAACCCGACATTCAGTGACGTGCTCTCCTCTCTCGCAAGCAGTATCGACCTCAGAGGAAGAATCACCGAGTCCATTACGGAGAATAAAGTCATTACAGAGAATGAAGTTCTGGTGAACGGCAAGACGATGCAGCTTGTTATCACTCCGGTACTCAAACCCACCCAGACAGGCGTGTATTACACGAAAGAACAGGAACGGCACGGGGTTATCGGTGCATCAATCATCATTCATGATGTCACACTGGAGAAATCTGTCGCGAAGATGAAAGAAGACTTTACGAATATGATCGTCCATGAACTCAGAGCACCGCTCACTGCGATGAAAGATTCAGCACATCTCCTCCTTACGATGGATAATCTGGATACTGATGAGAAGCAGAAGCTGTTAACGATCATCAAATCACAGTCAGGCAGACTGCTTGAGGATGTCTCTTCTCTCCTCGATGCTGCCAAACTTGAAGCAGGTAGGTTCACCATCGAGAAGACACCTGGCGATATCAAAGCAGTTATCATGGAACGACTGCAGTTCTTCAAACCACAAGCACAAAGTAAACGGATTCAGCTGAAAACCGACATCGACCAGCACTTACCTGCAGTCTCATTTGACGCTCTCCGCATGACCCAGGTGTTGAATAATTTGCTGTCCAACAGTCTCAAATATACACCTGAGCATGGGGAAATTTTGGTACGCGTCAAAGCAGACAGAGCAGGCATCTCACTCGCTGTTTCTGATACCGGAATCGGTATTCCGAAAGAACGCCAGAGCGTGCTATTCTCCAAGTTCGGCCAGATCATGCACGCAGTCGGGAAAGAAGGAAAACATCTATCAGGCACAGGACTGGGACTATATATCACAAAAGGTATCATAGAGGCTCATGGAGGTACGGTCATTCTCCAGTCTGAGGAGAAAAAAGGCACAACGGTCACGTTCACACTGCCGTTAACACTCGATAATAGTACGGCCGTACCGCATACACCTGCTGCTGAGCAGACGATGCCGTCTCACCCGGTTCACAAGACCAACGAGAGCACCACTGAGGCACCCCTCGCTGTCTCACTTCCCCACAGGCCTTCAGCAACGGTACATTAGTCTTTGGTCTTTGGTCTTTGGTCTTTGGTCTTTGGTCTTTGGTCTTTGGTCTTT